>NZ_JBJHAK010000002.1:0-259378 GCF_054050975.1 Blastococcus sp. SYSU DS0828
TCTCGTGCGCACCGGTGCTCGGCGACCAGTGGATCGAGCCACCGCCGTAACCCCCGGCGAAGGCGTTGTACCGGCCCACGCCGTCCGCGGTGCTGCGCTCCCCGGTGATCGGGTAGCCCAGCACACCCTGCTCCCAGCCCAGCTCCTCCCAGCGGTCCCGGATCTCCCCGTACGTCTCGTGCGCACCGGTGCTCGGCGACCAGTGGATCGAGCCACCGCCGTAACCCCCGGCGAAGGCGTTGTACCGGCCCACGCCGTCCGCGGTGCTGCGCTCCCCGGTGATCGGGTAGCCCAGCACACCGCGCTCCCAGCCCAGCTCCTCCCAGCGGTCCCGGATCTCCCCGTAGATCTCGTGCGCGCCCGTGTTCGCCGACCAGTAGATCGAGCCACCGCCGTAACCCCCGGCGAAGTGCTGGTAGGACCCGCCGTCGGCCCCGGCGTACCTCTCCCAGGTGATCGGGGGACCCAGCACGCCCCCCTCCTGCCCGAGGTCCCGGTACCTGGCCTCGATGGCCGACCAGTTCACCGACACACCGCGGTTGTCCGCCGCCTGCTGGCGCTCGGCGATGACCGGCCAGACGTTGGCCCGGCAACCCTGCAGGGAGATCGACTGCTGCTGCATGACCCAGGCGGTGCGGCCGGGCGTGGGGCAGTCCTGGTGACCGAGACCCAGCCAGTGCCCCACCTCGTGCAGGATCACGTACCGCTGGTACAGGTCCAGCCCGTGCGGCCACGAGTCCGTGCCGCCGCGCCACCGCTCGTCGTTGATGTAGACGTTGCGGCCCACCCGGCAGCTCCACTCGCTGCTGCAGCCGGGAGCAGCAGCAGCGACCACGGCCGGCGAGGCCAGGATGAGGCTGAAGTTCCCTCCGGACTGCACCTGGTCGAAGCGGAGGGCGCCGCCGAGGCTCCAGCCCCGTGGGTCGTTGAGCGTCTCCGAGGCGACGCCGGCGAAGTGGTCCAGGTCGCCGTAGACGGTGCCCTGGGCCGTGACGGTGTAGGTGATGGCCTGTTGGGCCTGCGCCGGCGCCGCGGGCAGCATGCCCGCGGTGGTCAGCGCGAGCAACATCGCCAGGAACGTCCGCAGGTGCCAGCTCATCGACAGTCCCGTCCCGCAGCCGGCACGCGGCGACCGCGTCTCGTGGTCCTCCGGCACCGGCGCGCCGTGGCGTACCGGCCGCCGCTGCCCGTCCCGGCACGATAGCCAGCCACCACCGGGCCGGGACAAGCCTTTTGGACGCCTGACACGAAGCTGTCATGGACGTGCGGGCGGGGGCCGACCACCGCCCCGCTTCCCTCGTCGGCGGCGGTCCCCGGGACCGGTGGCGATCGCCGGACACGGTGCGGGCCGGATCCCCATGGCCACGTGACGGCTGCATCGTCGGGACAGGAGGGCGGCTTCGACCGGCCGGCGCCCAGGACGACGGTGCAGCACGGGACCGCCGGCCACAGGTCCAGCTGGTGCCCCCGGCAGGATTCGAACCTGCGACACACGGTTTAGGAAACCGATGCTCTATCCCCTGAGCTACGGGGGCCACGGCGCGGCACCAGCTGCCCCGGGACCAACGCCAGCAGGCTATCGGGTGGCCGAGGGAACCCCGGCGGGACCCGACTCGTCGGTACGGCTGAGAGAGCGAACGCCTCCAGCGGGTTACCGTGCTGGGGTCGAAACGAGCTCCGGCAGCGTGGCCGGGGTCAGAGAGGTGGGCCGCAGCGATGGAGACCACGGTGGTCGACGTCCCCGAGCGGGGTCGGTTCGAGATCCGGCAGGGCGAGCGCGTCGTCGGACTTGCCAGCTACCACGTCGAGCACGGGCAGATGACCCTCCCGCACACCGAGGTGGACCCCGCCATGGGCGGTCAGGGCATCGGGAAGGCGCTCGTCGCCGGGGTCCTCTCCGCGGCCCGCGAGCGGGGGCTGACCGTGCTGCCGTACTGCTCCTTCGTCCGCCACTACATCCAGCAGCACCCCGAACTGGTCGACCTCGTCGCGGTCGAGGACCGGCCGCACTTCGGCCTGGAGACCGCCGACCACTGAGCAGGTGACGCGCGGCGCCACCTACGCTGCGCGGGTGCCCGAAGGCCACACCCTGTACCGCCTGGCGCGGCAGCTCGAGCTGCCGTTCGCCGGCCGCCCGGTGCACGTGACCAGCCCCCAGGGCCGGTTCGAGGTCGGCGCCGCCCTCCTCGACGGGCGGGTGCTCGACGAGGTGTTCTCGTACGGCAAGCACCTGTTCGCCCGCTTCGGCGGCGACCACCTGCACGTCCACCTCGGGCTGTACGGCACCTTCCTCACCGGCACCGGCAGACCACCCCCGGCCAAGGGCGCGCTGCGCATGCGCTGGGTGGGCGACGGGCCGGACGGCGCCGGGGCATGGGGCGACCTGCGCGGTCCCACCGCCTGCGAGGTGCTCCCCGCCCCGGAGGTCGAGCGGATCCTGGGTCGCCTGGGGCCGGACCCGCTGCGGCCCCGCGCCGACGGGACGGTCGCCCACCGGCGCATCGCGGGCAGCCGCACGGCGGTCGGGGCCTTGCTCATGGACCAGTCGGTGCTGGCGGGCGTCGGCAACGTGTACCGCGCGGAGCTGCTGTTCCGGCACCGGGTCTCACCGTTCCGGCCCGGCCGGCAGATCGACGCCGCGCTGTGGGCCGGCATGTGGCGGGACCTGGTGACCCTCATGCGCTCCGGCGTCCGGATGGGCCGCATCGTGACCACCCGCCCCGAGGACCGCTCCCGGCGCAGCGGTGCGGTGACCCGCGAAGACGCCCACTACGTCTACCGGCGCACCGACCTGCCCTGCCGGATCTGCGGGACCGCCATCCGCACCCAGGTCCTGGTGGGGCGCAACCTCTACTGGTGCCCCGTCTGCCAGGCGACCTGACCGGTACCGGCGGATGCCGCTCGGCCGCGCGTACCGTCGAGGGCAGTGAGACGCAGATCATGCACGATGGTGGCCCTCGCCGCGGTGGGGGCGCTCCTCGGTCTGCCCGCGACCGCCTCCGCCGCACCCGTCGAGACCGCCGGCCCGACGCGCACCGTCGGCTACGACGTCTCCCACCCGCAGTGCGGCACCGAGCTCCCCGAGGACGCCGCGTTCGCCGTGGTCGGGGTCAACGGCGGGCTCGCCACCCGGGCCAACCCCTGCCTCGCCGACCAGCTGGAGTGGGCCGCCGGCTCCTCGGGTGCGGCCGGCCAGCCGCGGGTGCAGCTCTACCTCAACACCGCCAACCCCGGCGAGCTGCGCGAGCAGGTCACCACCTGGCCCGAGGCGGGCAGCACGCCCTACGGGCGCTGCGACGGCGGCAACTCGACGGCGTGCTCGTGGCAGTACGGCTGGGAGCGGGCGCGCGCGAGCGTGCAGTCGTTCTTCCGCCCCGCCGCCCGCGCCGCGGGGCTGGGCAGCCAGCCGGCGGGCTACACGTGGTGGCTGGACGTCGAGACCATGAACACCTGGCAGTACGGGTCCTCCGACGCGCGGGCCCGCAACCGGGCCGCGCTCGAGGGCATGACCGAGTACCTGACCGGGCGGGGCGCACGGGTCGGCGTCTACTCCACCGGCTACCAGTGGGGCCGCATCGTCGGCGAGGTCCCGGAGGAGAGCCCGCTGGCCGGGCTGCCCAGCTGGCTGGCCGGCGCCACGACCCGGATCGGGGCCGTGGCGGCCTGCGGAAAGCCGCCGCTGGTCCCCGACGGGGAGGTCGAGCTCACCCAGTACGTCCCGGGCGAGCTCGACCACGACCACGCCTGCCGCTGAGCTCGCTCGACGTCAGAGCGCGCCCTTGCCCGGCTCCCCCGCCGGGACGGCGGTCAGCCGGCGCACGTCCAGCGGCGCGGCGAGCTTGTCGGCCAGCGCCGCTCCCAGGGTGGTCAGCGCCTCGGCCTTGCCATGGGTGCGCAGCGCCTCGGGGCTCTCCCACCGCTCCACCATGACGAACACCCCGTCCCCCTCGTGCAGCGCGTACAGCTCGCAGCCGGGCTCGGCGTGCACCTTCGGCACGGCGGCGAGGATCGCCTCCCGGACGGCGTCCACCGCCTCGGGCTTCGGGGTGATGGTGGCGACGACGACAACGGACACGCAGACCTCCTGGGACGGGGGGACGACAACGGCCCGGACGGTTGCCCTGGTGGCGCGGCCCCGGCCGGGTCAGGATGCCAGGGTGGTCGACGACGGCGCTCCTCCTCCCCCGACCGCTGAGCACCCGCTGCGGGTGGCGGTCGTCGGGGCCGGTCCGGCCGGCATCTACGCCGCCGACGCCCTGACCCGGCAGAGCGCGGTCCCCGTCGCCGTCGACCTGCTCGACCGGCTGCCCACCCCCTTCGGGCTGGTCCGCCACGGCATCGCCCCGGACCACCCGAAGATGCGGGCGATCCGGGACACCCTGCACCGCAGCCTGGACCACCCGCTGGTGCGGTTCGTCGGCAACGTCGAGGTGGGCACCGAGCTCTCCCTGGCCGAGCTGCGCGCCCACGTCGACGCCGTCGTCTACACCTACGGCGCGGCCCTCGACCGGCGCCTGGGCATCGAGGGCGAGGAGCTCCCCGGCAGCCTGGCCGCCACCGACCTCGTGGCCTGGTACACCGGGCACCCCGACGCCGACCGCGCGACCGTGGAGGCGGCCCTGGCCGGCGTCCGGCACGTCGTGGTCGTCGGGGTGGGCAACGTCGCGCTCGACGTCGGGCGGATCCTCGCCCGGACCGCCGAGGAGCTGGACCCCACCGACATGCCCCAGCACGTCATCGACGTCCTCGCCGCCGCACCCGTCGAGGAGGTGACGGTGCTCGGCCGCCGCGGTCCGGCGCAGGCCACCTTCACCACCCAGGAACTGCGCGAGCTCGGGGAGCTGGCGGCGGCCACCGTGCTCGTCGACCCCGCTGACCTCGACCTGGACGCCGACACCGAGGCCCGCGCCGCGGCCGACCGCAACGCCAGCCGCAACCTCGCTGTCCTCCGCGAGTGGTCCGGCCACGTGCCCGCCCCCGGTCGCACCCGGCTGCGGCTGCGCTTCTACACCCGCCCGGTGCGGCTGCTGGGCACCGACCGGGTGACGGGCGTCGAGGTGGAGCGCACCGCCGTCGACGGCGACGGCCGGGCGATCGGCACCGGGCAGTTCGAGGTGCTGCCCGCCGACCTGGTGGTGCGGTCGGTGGGGTACCTCGGCACCCCGCTGCCCGGGCTGCCGGTCGACGAGCGCACCGGCACCGTCACCCACGACGGCGTGGGACGGGTGCTGCGCGACGGGCGGCCGTCGGCCGGGGAGTACGTGGCCGGCTGGATCAAGCGCGGCCCCACCGGGGTGGTCGGGCACAACAAGCACGACGCCCGGGAGACCATCGCGGGCCTGCTGGCCGACGCCGCCGACGGCACGCTGCGGGTGCGTGGCCCGGCCGACGACCTGGTGCGCACGCTGCAGAGCCGCGGGGCCGAACCGGTGCTGCTGGAGGACTGGCGGGCGATCGACGCCGCCGAGCAGGCGCTGGGTGCCAGCCGCGGCCGGGCCCGGACGACCCTGCACGAGCGGGAGGCGCTGCTGGCCGCCGTCCGGGAGGCCGCCGCCCGTCAGCGCTGAATCAGCGCAGCGCGGCCAGCAGCTCGCGGGCCGCCGTCTCGTCGGCGGCGGCCACGAACCGGATCAGCGCGTCCGTGTCGGGTGCCAGCTCGAGGGGCTCCCCCGCGTCGGTGAGGACGACGCCCCCCGCGGCGGCCAGCACCGCCAGTCCGCCGGCGACGTCGTGCACGTGCGTGCCGCCGCGGTCCAGGTCGTGCCAGGCCGCGGCCGCGCCGTCGGCCACCAGGCACAGGTCGACGGCGGTGCACCCGGTGATCCGCACCCGGCGGGCGGTCACCGGCACGGTGACCGCGCCGCCCCGCGGCCCGCTGGGGACGACGACGGTGCTACCCGGCCGGGTGCGCACCGGCACCCCGTCCCGGACGGCGCCGTGCCCCTCGACCGCCGCCCACCGCCGGCCCGAGGAGAGGTCGGCGACCAGCCCGGCGACCGGCCGGCCCTCCTGCACCAGCGCGGCCGAGAACGCCCACGGCGGCAGGCCGGCGGCGAAGTTTCCGGTGCCGTCGAGCGGGTCGAGCACCACCCAGGGCCGGCCGGGGGCCACCCCGGTGTCGCGGCTCTCCTCGCTGAGCACCGGCACGCCCAGCGCGCCGAGGACCTCGACGGCGGCGGCGTGGGCGGCGGCATCGGCGGCCAGCGCAGGGCTCCCGTCCCGCTTGGTCCGCGTCTCCCCGGTGCCGTGGGCGAGCGCCACCGCGGTCTCCACCCGCGTGGCCGCGAGCGCCGCCAGGTGGGCGAAGCGCAGCGGCAGGGGGGCGTCGGCCGGTGGACCCGGCACGTCGATCGCCCGCCCGGTCGCGAGGTGCCGCACGCGGTCGCACCCCCACCCCGCCGCGGCGGTGAGCACCACGGGGTGGTCCAGCGGCACCCCTGCCCGGCGCACCACCACGGCCGCGGTGGTGGCATCGTCGGTCCACTGCCGGCGGAGCAGCACCACCTGGCCCTCGTCCCCGACCAGCACCCGCGCCCAGGGGTCGAGCAGGGCCGGGGCCAGCGCGGCCGCCGACATCCCCAGCGCCTCCGCCGCGGCCGGCAGATCCGGGCTGGCCGCGGTGCGCAGCCCCGGCTCAGCCACTGTTGCGCAGCGCGGTGGCGATGCCGTTGATGGTCAGCTGGATGTTGCGGCTGGTGAGCTCTTCGTCCTCGCCGCTCCGCCGGCGCCGCAGCATCTCCACCTGCAGGTGGTGCAGCGGCTCCAGGTAGGGGAACCGGTTCCGGATCGACCGGGCCAGCGACGGGTTGTCGGCGAGCAGGTCGTCGTCGCCGGTGACGGCCAGCGCCATCCGGCAGGTCCGCTCGTGCTCGGCGGTGATGCGGTCGAACACCCGCGCCCGCAGCTCCTCGTCGGGCACCAGCTCGGCGTACCGGGCCGCGAGCTCCAGGTCGGTCTTGGCCAGCACCATTCCCATGTTGGACAGCACGGTGCGGAAGAACGGCCACCGCCGGTGCAGCTCGCGCAGCCGCTCCAGCCGCTCCGCGGAGCCCCCGACCCACTCCTCCAGCGCCGATCCGGTGCCGTACCAGCCGGGCAGCATGATCCGTGTCTGCGACCAGCTGAACACCCACGGGATCGCCCGCAGGTCGGCGATGGAGTTGCCCGCCTTGCGCGACGGTGGCCTGCTGCCGATGTTGAGCTCGGCCAGCTCACCGATCGGGGTGGCCGCCCGGAACCACTCCACGAAACCGGGCGTCTCGTGCACCAGCTCCCGGTAGGCCCGCTGCGCGCGGGCGGCGAGGTCGTCGAGCACGGCGTAGGCGTCCTCGGCGTCGGCGCCGAGGCCTTCGACGTCGAGCAGCGTCGACTCCAGGGTGGCGGCGACGAGCGCCTCGAGGTTGCGCCGGGCGAGGTCGGGGTCGGCGTACTTCGCGGCGATCACCTCGCCCTGCTCGGTGATCCGCAACGCCCCGGCCACCGCGCCCGGGGGCTGCGCGCGGATCGCCTCGTAGCTCGGGCCGCCGCCTCGGCCGACGGTGCCCCCGCGGCCGTGGAACAGCCGCAGCCGGATCCCCTCGCGGCGCGCGAGCTCCACCAGGTCGAGCTCGGCCCGGTACAGCGCCCAGTTGGCGGCGAGGTAGCCGCCGTCCTTGTTGCTGTCGGAGTACCCGAGCATGACCTCCTGCACGTCGCCCCGGTTGGCCAGCAGGGCCCGGTACAGCGGCTGGTCGAGCACCGCCCCGAGCGTCGTGGCGGCGTTCTGCAGGTCGGTGATCGTCTCGAACAGCGGGGAGATGCCGACCGGGCAGGTGGGCCCCTCCGGTCCGGCCGGGTCGAGCAGGCCGACCTCCTTGAGCAGGACGGCGACCTCCAGCACGTCGCTGACCGACTCGCACATGCTGATCACGTAGTTCGGGATGGTCCGCGGGCCCAGCAGCGCGACCCGCTCGGCCGCGGCCACGAGCACGTCGAGCTCCTTGCGCGCCTCCTCCGACAGCTGCGCGTCGGGACGCACCAGCGGACGTCGCAGCGTCAGCTCCCCGGCGAGCAGCTCCACCCGGGCGGTCTCGTCGAGCGCGGTGTAGTCGTCGCACACCCCGGCCCAGGCCAGCAGCTCGCCGACCACCTGCTCGTGCACCGACGAGTTCTGCCGCAGGTCCAGCCCGCACAGGTGGAACCCGAAGACCTCCACGGCCTCCCGCAACCGCAGCAGCCGGTCGTCGGCCAGCGCCCCGGCCCCGTGGCTGCGCAGCGACGCGTCGACGACGTCGAGGTCGGCCCGCAGCTCGTCGGGCGTCGCGTAGGGCGGCAGCGCGGGCAGGGACCCCGCGTCCCCCGGCACGACCCCCGGAACCCGGGCGGCGGTGGCCGCCAGCCGCGCCGAGATGCCGCTGAGCGCCCGCCGGTACGGCTCGTCGGCCCGGAACGGGGAGTCGTCGCCGGAGGCGTCGGCCAGTGCGTAGAGCTGCGGCGTGGGCGTGACCAGCCGGTCGGACATCGACAGCTCGCTGCGCAGCGCCGCGAGCTCGACCAGGTGGTGGCTCAGGGCCGTCTCCGCCTGCCGGGACGTGGCCCGGCGCAGCGCCTCACCCGTGACGAACGGGTTGCCGTCGCGGTCACCACCGATCCAGGACCCCGGCAGCAGCATCGGCCGGCGCAGCACCCCGGCCCCGGGCCACCGCTGCTCGACCGCCCGCCGCACCTCGGCGTTGATCGCCGGCACGACCTCGAACAGGGAGAGCTCGTAGTAGCGCAGCGCCTCGTCGATCTCGTCGGTCAGCCGCAGCCGGGACAGCCGCAGCAGCGCCGTCTGCCAGAGGGTGAGCACCGCGCGCCACAGCTGCGCCGACCACGCCGGGTCGACGTCGCCGCCGGCGCGGTCCCGTTCCCGGATCAGCTGGGTCACCTGCCGCTGCACCTGGAACACGGTCTTGCGTCGGACCTCGGTGGGGTGGGCGGTGACCACCGGGCAGACGAGGGCCCCGGCGAGCTCGCGGGCCACGGTCTCGCCCGGGATGTCCGCCTGGTCCAGCAGGGCGAACGACGCCGCGAGGCTGCCCTGCTGCGGCGGGGAGCCGGCGCGGCGGTGGTGCCGGCGGCGGCGCTCGTGGTGGATGTCCTCGGCGAGGTTGGCCAGCAGCGAGAAGTGGCTGAACGCCCGGATGACGTGGTTGGCGGAGCGGACGTCCAGGTCGGCGAGCCGGCGGGCGAGCTCGGCCCGGTCGACCTCCGAGCGACGGATGCGGAAGGCCTCCACGCGGGTGGACTCGACCAGCTCCAGCACCTCGGGGCCGGCCTGCTCGCCGATCACCTCGCCGAGGACGCGCCCCAGGAGCCGGATGTCCTCGCGCAGCGGCTCGTCGTCCGCGCGGTCACCGGTGCCGGGTGCACCGTGGTGTCGGAGGTCTGCGACGTCAACAGTGGCTTCGGACACACCCCGAGTATCGGGGATCGATGTGACGGGCAGGTGTCGGCCTCCACCTCGGTCCCGGCGCCCGCCATCGAGGGGCGGGCGCCGGGAGCGAGAGCCGGTCCCTGCGGGGTCTCAGCTCCCGTCGGCGCCGCGGCGCCGGGCCGCGACGAGCAGAGCCCCACCGGCCAGCAGCGCGCCGGCACCCAGCGCCGCGGGCAGCAGCGGGTCGGCGCCGGTGTAGGCGAGCTGCCCGGCGGCGGGGGTGGCCGCCGGGGCCACCGTCACGTCGAGCCGGAGGAACCGGTCCGATCCGTCCGGCGCGAACCCGGAGGCGACGAGTGAGTGCACACCCGCCGCCAGGTCGGCGGGGATGGTCACCGGGGCGCTGAAGTCGCCGTTGCCGTCGGTGGTCACCGTGGCCAGGACCTGCGGCTCGGAGTAGATGACGACCTTCGCGGTCGAGTTCGGCATGAAGCCCGTGCCGAGGACGGTCAGCTGCTCGCCGGCCGAGGCCCGGGTGATCAGGCCCTTGTCCGTCGTGAGCGTGAGGGGCGTCGAGGGGACCCGCGACGGCACCGTCGGCTCGCCAGCCGGCGTGGCGACCGGCGCGGGCGGGGCGGGCGGCGCGGGCGGGGCGGGCGGCGCGGGCGGCGCGGGCGGCGTCCACGTCGCGACACCGTCGGCCGCGATGGTCAGCGGGGTCTGCGGGTTGCTCTGGTTGCCGCACAGCATCGACTGGACGACGAAGGAGTGGGGCCCCTCGGTCAGGCCCGTGACGGTGGTCGTGACGACCCCGGTACCGACGTCCTCGGTGAAGGCCCCGCCGTCGAGGTAGGGCCGGGCGACGCCGTCCACCTTCAAGTAGTAGGAGGTGTAGACGACGTCGGGGTGCTCCTCGGGCTTCGCGGCGGTCCAGTTCAATGTCACCTGGCCGGCGGCGGAGGAGGCCGCCGAGACGAAGACGACCCTCGGCAGCGGCGGCGGCGGCCGGTCCTGGCTGTTCCAGTAGTCCTGGTAGGGGCCGCACTGGTCGACGGCCGCCGGCGCAGTGCCGCCCCGACCCTCCGGAACCGCCGTAACTTCGGGAGACGTCGCCTCCGACGGCTGGACGGCGACGTCCGCGCCCGGCTCCTCGGCGA
Source organism: Blastococcus sp. SYSU DS0828 (assembly GCF_054050975.1). NCBI lineage: Bacteria > Bacillati > Actinomycetota > Actinomycetes > Geodermatophilales > Geodermatophilaceae > Blastococcus > Blastococcus sp. SYSU DS0828. The sequence goes on from NZ_JBJHAK010000002.1 coordinate 10,555, forward strand.
CGGCGACCCCGGCCCCCGTGGCCCCTCCACCGATGGTCACTGCCAGCAGGGCCGCGCCCCCGGCCAGGGCCCGGGCGAGCCGGCGCCCCCGATCCAGCCGTCCGTCCACGTGCATGTCCTCCCCGTCCCCGCCCGGACGGTCGACCCCGTCCGGCGCGTGCACGAGGCTTTCGGCAGCGGAGCGCCGTTCCTCCAGGGCAACCGCGGGTGGCTCGTACCGGAGGGCCCACTGCACCGCCCCATGCGCCCCACCGGCCACGCGAGGCGCAGCAGGCTAGTCGTGCTCGAGCTCCCGCAGGCACTGCGCCGCGAGCTGGTCGCCGGCCGCCGCCCCCAGGCGGAACTGCTCCACGGCTCCCTCGAGGTCCCCGCGGTCGGCCAGCAGCACGCCGAGGTTCTGGTGGCAGTAGGCGTCACCGGCGGAGATCCCGCTGCGGTAGGCCTCCTCGGCGGCCTCCTCGTCGCCGAGCTCCTCGCGGTAGAGGTTGCCCAGCGGCAGCCAGGCCACCTGCTCGCCGAGCTTGGCGCCGCGCTCCAGCACCGCGCGCGCCTCGGCCGAGCGGCCGGTCTCGCGCAGCAGGTGCGCCAGGTCCGCGCGGGCGGCCGGGAAGTGGTGCTGGCCGGCGCGGAGGTCGTCCTCCAGCGCCGGGTCGAGCGTCGAGCACCAGCGCCAGCAGGCGACGACGGCGGCGGCCTCCTGGTCACCCGCGGCGGCGAACTCCTCGGCCACCGCCATGGCCTGCTCGCGCTCCCCCTGCTCCCGCAGCAGGAAGGCCAGCTGCAACCCGCCCTCGAGGTCGCCGGCGGCCGCCGCCCCCCGGTAGGCGCGCATGGCGCCGGCGAGGTCACCGAGGTCCTCCAGCACCAGGCCGAGGTTGCGCCAGGCGTCGGCCTCGCCGCCGCGCAGGGCGACCTCGTAGGCGTCGACCGCCTCCTCCCAGCGCTGCTGGGCGGCCAGCGAGTTGCCGAGGTTGAACGCGGCGACGGAGTCCCCCAGGTCGAAGGCGCGGCGGAAGCAGGCCTCCGCCTCGGTCTGCCGGCCGGCGTCGGCCAGGTCGCAGCCGAGGTCGATCAGCGCGTCGGCGTCGTCGGAGGCGAGCAGCCGCCGCAGCCGCACGTCCAGGTCCTCGGTCATGCCGCCGATGATCGCGGCGAGGAGGCGCCCGGCGCGCCCCCTCGCCGCCGGACCTCACCCCAAGGGATCGGCCCGGAGGCCGAACGGTCACCCGATCAGCTGTCCCCTCCGGCCGGTCAGCTGCCGAACGCCTCCCGCCAGGCCGGCATCAGCGAGCTGCGCACCCACTCCAGGTAGGGCTCCTGCTGGTCCCCGCCGATCTGGACCAGGGCCAGGTGGGTGAACCCGGCGTCGGCGTACTCCTTCGCGGCCTCGATCACCGCGCCGACGTCGTCCCCGCACGGGATGCTGCCCTCGACGTCCTCCTCGCGGACGAACGAGGTCGCCGCGTCGAACGCCGACGGACCGGGCAGCTCCGAGTTGACCTTCCAGCCCAGGCCGAACCAGCGGAAGAGGCTGTGCGCCCGGGTGACGGCGGCGGCCTTGTCGGTGCCGTAGCTGATCGGCATCTGGGCGATCTTCGGCTTGCCCGCGCCCCCGGCGGCCTCGAACGCCTCGACCAGCTCCGACAGCGGATCGGTCGCGACCAGCACGTCGGCCAGCTCGCCGGCGATGGTGGCCGCCTGCTTCCCGCCGGCCGCGAAGCCGATGGGCACGCGCTTCTCCGGCAGGTCCCAGAGCTTGGCCGACTCGACGTCGAAGTGCTCACCGCGGAAGTTGGTGTAGCCCTCCCCGTCGAACAGGTCGCGGATGATCTGCAGCGCTTCCATGATCATCTCGTGCCGGACGTCGGCCGGTGGCCAGCCGGCGCCCACGACGTGCTCGTTGAGGTTCTCCCCCGCCCCCAGTCCGAGGGTGAAGCGGCCGCCGGAGAGGATCTGCAGGGTCGCCGCCTGCTGCGCCACGACCACCGGGTGGTAGCGGAAGCTCGGGCAGGTCACGTAGGTCATCAGCGGGATCCGGCTGGTGGCCTGCGCGGCGGCCCCGAGGGTCACCCACGCGTTGGGCGAGTGGCCCATCTCGTCCAGCCACGGGAAGTAGTGGTCGCTGCTGACGGCGAAGTCGAAGCCGACCTCCTCGGCGCCCACCACGTGGCCGACCAGGTCCTTCGGCCCGGCCTGCTCGGTCATCATCGTGTAGCCCAGCTGCATCACCATGCCGCGCGGCTACCCGGCGCGGGCCGGGGCGAACCGACCCGCGCCAGGTGGTCACACCCGCTCGGCCTTCAGCGCCTCCCGCATCGTGATCTTCCCGCCCGTGCGCAGCAGCGCCGCGGCGTACACCCGACCGCCGAGCCGGACCACCAGGACGATGGCCGCGACCATCAGGGCGGCCGACAGCACGATCTCCCAGACGGCCACGCTGCCCGCGGCCTGCCGCACCGGCATCACCAGCGGGGACAGTCCGGGGATGTAGGACGTGACGACCGCCAGGGTGCCGTCGGGCTCCGCGGCGGCCTGGATGCCGACGACGAAGGCGACCACCAGCACCATGATCGTGGGCATCACCACGGTGTTGAGGTCCTCCTGCCGGCTGACCAGCGAGGCGGTCACCGCGAAGATCGCCGCGTAGAACGCGTACGCGAGCACGAACCAGGCGACGACGGCGACGGCCGTGCCGATGAGCTCTCCGGGGATGTCGACGATGTCGAGGGCCAGCGCCCCGGCGACCCCGACGACCACGATGAGCACGATCTGCGCCAGCCCGAGCAGTCCCAGGCCGATGATCTTCCCGGCCAGCAGCTGCCACGGCCGCATGGTCGCCAGCAGCAGCTCCACCACCCGGCTGGCCTTCTCCTCGACGACGCCCTGGGCGACGAACTGGCCGAAGAGGATGAGCAGGCCGTAGAGCAGCGCGACGCCGATGATCGCCATGCCGATGCGCTGGCCGTCCTGGTCGGCGTCCGGGTCCAGCGGCGTCACCGCCACCTCGGGCACGACGAGGTCATCGACCCCGGCGGCCGCCAGCTGCTCGGCCAGCGCCAGCTGTGTGACCGCGCCCTGGACGACCGACTGCAGCGTTCCGCCGGCCGACTGCTCGACCAGCAGCTCGGGCTCACCCCCGCCCTCGGCCAGCAGCACGCCGTCGACGTCGCCCTCCTCGATCGCCGTGCGGGCGGCGGCCTCGTCGTCGAGGGCGACCACCGTGACGTCGACGTCGAGCGCCTCGCCCTGGGCCTCCAGCGTCTGCTCCAGCCCGGCGCCCCCGCCGACCATCCCGATCCGGGTGGCGTCGCCGCCGGAGCCGAGCGCCACCTGCATGCCCAGCGTGCCGAGCAGCAGCACCAGGATCACGACCGAGCTGATGATGAAGTTCTTGTCCCGGATGCGGGCGGAGACCTCGCGTGCGGCGACGAGCCGCACGAGTCCCGCGCTGCCGGGCGTACGCGACGGGCTCACGCCGCCACCTCCTGGGCGCTGGGGGCGGCGACCGCCCCGCGGAAGAGTTCGACGAGTGTGGGCTGCTGCCAGGCGAAGTGGGTGACCCGGCCGGTGTGCAGCGCGGCGGCCAGGACCGCCTGGTCGTCGGCGTCCGACGCGAGCTCCAGCAGCGTGTCACCGGCCTGCTCGGAGACCACCCGGACGCCGGGGAGCGCCGCGGCCCACCCCGGCGCGGCGTCGGGCACCACGACGCGCAGCAGCCGGCCGGCCTCGCGCCGGCGGAGCTCGTCGACGGTCCCGGTGGCGACCATCCGCCCGCGGGCGAGGATGCCGACCGAGTCGCAGAGCCGCTCGACCAGGTCCAGCTGGTGGCTGGAGAAGACCACCGGGACGCCCGCGCGGGCCTGGTCCAGCAGGGCCTCGGCCAGCGAGTCCACGCCGATGGGGTCCAGGCCGGAGAACGGCTCGTCGAGGATGAGCACCTCGGGCCGGCTCACCAGCGCGGCGGCCAGCTGCACCCGCTGCTGGTTGCCCAGCGACAGTTTCTCGACGGCGTCGCCGCTGCGCGGCCCCAGCCCGAGCCGCTCCACCCACTCGCCGGCCGCGTGCGTGGCCGCGGCGGAGTCCATGCCGTGCAGGCGGGCGAAGTAGGCGATCTGCTCGCCGACCTTCATCTTCGGGTAGAGCCCGCGCTCCTCCGGCATGTAGCCGACGCGGCGCCGGGACTCCTGGTCGAGCGGGCGTCCCTGCCAGCGCACCTCCCCGGCGTCGGGCCGGACCAGCCCCATGGCCACGCGCATGGTCGTCGTCTTTCCCGCACCGTTGGAGCCGCAGAAACCGAACATCGATCCCGGCGCCACCGTGAAGCCCACGCCGTCGAGGACGCGGACGTCCCCGAAACTTTTCTGCAGCCCGTCGAACTCGAGCACCTGTTCCTCCTGCCGTTGGGCACGTCCGCCGGAAACCGTAGCCGAGCTCATGATCACGCCAGGGTGATCGACTCGCGGGCGCGACGTCGGGACCCCGAGAGTTCATCTCGCGACGGCCGGGAGGGTGCGGTCTGATCGGTGGATGAGCGAGCGCGACGGCGTGGCGCGGCCACCCACCGGGGTGGGCCTGGAGCAGCTGCGGTCGGCGGCGGCGGGCTGCCGGGCCTGCGAGCTGTGGCAGGACACCACCCAGACCGTGTTCGGGGAGGGGCCCGAGACCGCCCGCGTGGTCTTCGTCGGCGAGCAGCCGGGCGACCAGGAGGACCGGCGGGGCGAGCCGTTCGTCGGTCCGGCCGGCCGGCTGCTGGACAAGGCGCTGGCCGACGCCGGCATCGACCGGCGCGACAGCTACGTCACGAACTCGGTGAAGCACTTCTCGCACACCGTGAAGGGCAAGCGGCGCATCCACCAGACACCCCGGCCCGAGCACCTTCGGGCCTGCCGGCCGTGGCTGGAGGCGGAGCTCGCCGTGCTGAAGCCCGAGGTCGTCGTCGCGCTGGGTGCGACGGCGGCCAAGGGGCTCATCTCGCCGTCCTTCCGGATCACCCGCGACCACGGGCAGCTGCTGCCCTGGGCACCACCGGGCGCCCCGGCGGCGACGGAGGACGACGACGAGGACGCGCCGCACCAGACCTGGATCCTCGCCACCACGCACCCCTCGGCGGTCCTGCGCACCCCGGACGAGGCGCGCGCCGCTGCCTACGACGCCCTGGTCGCCGACCTGCGGACGGTCGCCGGTGCGCTGGCCTGATCCCACGGAGAGGACTACCGGCGAGTAGGGACCGCCGGTGCTGGTTATGCCTCCCAGCGCCCGGCCGGCCTCGCCACTCTCGGGGGCGGGCGAGCCCGGCCGGGCCCCGGGCCGTCAGCGGGTGCGCTCGACGCCGGAGCGCGAGGCGCGGAACAGCCAGAACGAGGGCACCAGGAGCGCGACGGCGGCCATCGCCAGCACCACCACGATGCCGCCGGAGACCATCGCCACCGTCACCGACGCCGCGCTCGCGAGCGCCCCGGCCCGCAGGTCGCCCAGCCGCGGGCCACCGGCGACGACGACGAGGAACACGCCCTGCATCCGGCCGCGCATCTCATCGGGTGCCGCCAGCTGCAGCATCGACGAGCGCAGCACCGCGCTCACCATGTCCCCCGCGCCGGCGACGGCGAGGAACAGCACGGCGAGCCACAGCGACGGCGCCAGCCCGAACCCGATCACCGCCCCTCCCCAGACGGCGATGGCGCCCAGGACGACCGCTCCCTGCCGATCGACCCGCGACACCCACCCCGAGGTCAGCCCCATGGCGAGCGCGCCGACCGACACCCCGGCGAAGAGCCACCCCAGCGCGTTCGGCGAGTCGGCGAACCGCTCGGCCGAGAGCTCCGGGAAGACCGCGTTGGGCCAGGCGAACAGCATCGCGATGATGTCGACGACGAACGTCATCAGCAGCACCGGCTGGGTGCGCAGGAAGGCGAACCCCTCCCCCACGCCGCGCACCGCGGCGCCCAGCCGCAGCCGGCGGGCCCGGCCACCGGGCGGCAGCGCGGGCAGGCCGCGCAGCAGCAGCGCGGCGACCAGGAAGCCCAGCGCGTCCACCAGGTAGGCGAGGAACAGCTCCCCCTGACCGATCAGGACCCCGGCGAGCAGCGGACCGGCGATGACGCCTGCCTGGCGCACCGTCATCGCCAGGGCGTTCGCGGCCGGCACCAGCGCGGTGCCCACCAGCGCGGGGATGGCGGCGCTGCGCGCCGGCTGGTTGACCGCCGCGAAGCCGGAGACGAACGCGGTGAGCACCCACAGCAGCACGAGGTTCCCGCCGCCGGGCAGCAGCGCCTGGAGGGCCAGCAGAGCGCTCGTGACCGCGGCGCCCGTCGAGGTGACGAGCATCAGCTTCCGCCGGTCGACGACGTCGGCGATCGCACCGCCGAGGAGCCCGAACACCACGAGCGGTACCAGCGCGACCAGCGAGGTGAGCCCGACGAACAGCGACCGGCCGGTGAGCTCGTAGACCTGGTAGGGGACGGCGACCAGCGTCATCTGCTGGCCGATCATCGTGGCCGCGACACCGCCGAAGAGCCGGCGGTAGGCCGGGACGCGCAGCGGCGTGGTGTCCACCGCCCACCCGCGCCGCCGCACCGGCTCGGGCACCGGCTCCACCACCGCCCGGTCCGGTTCGACCGGGTCGACCGGCCCGGGCGGCCCGCTCACGGGGCGAGCCGCTGGACGATCCAGCCCCCGCCCTCCGCCGTGTCGCGGACGAACCGCAGCCGGTCGTGCAACCGGTCCCCACCGCCCTGCCAGAACTCGACCCGTTCGGGCACCACCCGGTAGCCGCCCCACGCCGCGGGGCGGGGCAGCTTCCCCTCTGGCGTCTGCTGGTCCAGCAGCCGCACCCGCTCCTCGAGCTCGTGCCGGGAGTCGACGACGGTCGACTGCACCGAGGCCGCCGCCGCCAGCTGCGAGCCGCGTGGCCGCGGGTCCCACAGCGCATCGGAGGCGGCATCGCCGATCCGCTCCACCCGACCGGCCACCCGCACCTGCCGCTGCAGCGCGTGCCACGGGAAGACCAGCGCCGCGCGGGGGTTGACCGCCAGCTGCGCGCCCTTGGCCGAGGCGTAGCTGGTGCCGAACACGATCCCGTCGGTGTCGTAGCCCTTCATCAGCACGATCCGGGCATCCGGGGCGCCGTCGGCGTCGGCGGTCGCGACCACGACGGCGTTGGGCTCCGGGAGGTCCGCGGCGACGGCGTCGGCGAACCAGCGGTCGAACTGCTCGACCCAGGTGGCGGCGAGCTCGTCCTCGCGCAGCCGCCCGAGCGTGTAGTCGTTGCGCATGCGGGTCAGGTCGGGCACGCCGCCATGCTGACACCGGCGGCGCGGGTCGGCTCGGGAGGGCGTCCACCGCGCCCCCCGTGTGCCAGGACGGGGCCGACGGCCTAGGGTCGGCTGGCAATCGTGCGCCGTGTCCTGCGCGCACGTGGGTCCACGCGCAGAGGAGCTTGCGAGATGGCCGACGACTTCGTACCCGGCCTGGAAGGCGTCATCGCCTTCGAGACGGAGATCGCCGAACCGGACAAGGACGGCGGCGCGCTGCGCTATCGCGGCGTCGACATCGAGGACCTGGTCGGCAAGGTCACGTTCGGCAACGTCTGGGCGCTGCTGGTCGACGGCAAGTTCGGCCCCGGCCTGCCGCCGGCCGAGCCGTTCCCCATCCCGGTGCACAGCGGCGACGTGCGCGTCGACGTCCAGGCCGCCCTGGCGATGCTCGCCCCGTTCTGGGGCTACCGCCCGCTGCTGGACATCGACAGCGAGACCGCTCGCGAGCAGCTGGCCCGCGCCGCCGTCATGGCGCTGTCCTACGTCGCCCAGTCCGCCCGCGGCATCGGCACCCCCGCCGTTCCGCAGAGCCGGGTCGACGAGGCCTCGACCATCGTCGAGCGCTTCATGGTCCGCTGGCGCGGCGAGCCCGACCCCCGCCACGTGGCCGCTGTGGACGCCTACTGGACCTCGGCCGCCGAGCACGGCATGAACGCCTCGACGTTCACCGCCCGGGTCATCGCCTCCACCGGCGCCGACGTCGCCGCCGCCATGTCCGGCGCGATCGGCGCGATGTCCGGGCCGCTGCACGGCGGCGCCCCCTCCCGGGTGCTGCACATGCTCGACGAGGTCGAGAAGACCGGCGACGCGGAGAAGTACGTCAAGGACCTGCTCGACCGCAAGGAGCGGTTGATGGGCTTCGGCCACCGGGTCTACCGCGCCGAGGACCCGCGCGCCCGGGTGCTGCGCCGCTCGGCCCAGGAGCTGGGTGCGCCGCGCTTCGAGGCGGCCCTCGCGCTGGAGAACGCCGCCCTCAAGGAGCTGCGGGAGCGGCGTCCCGACCGGCCGGTCGAGACGAACGTGGAGTTCTGGGCGGCCATCGTCCTGGACTTCGCCGAGGTGCCCAGCCACATGTTCACCTCGATGTTCACCTGTGCCCGCACCGCCGGCTGGTGCGCGCACATCCTGGAGCAGAAGAACACCGGTCGCCTGGTGCGCCCGTCGGCCCGCTACGTCGGCCCCGAGCCCCGCAAGCCCGAGGCCGTCGAGGGCTGGGACACCATCAACCCCTCGGCCGCCCAGCTGGCCTGAGCGAGGACCCCGCTGCCCCCACCGCGCACGCCCGCGGTGGGGGCGCGCGGCGGGGCCGCCCGACCCGCACGACCGGAAGGCCCTCCCCGGATGAGCATCACCATCCCCGCCGCACTCCTGCCCGCCGACGGCCGGTTCGGGTGCGGTCCGTCGAAGGTGCGCCCCGAGGCGTTGCGCGCCCTCGCCGGTGACGGGGCGGCGATCATGGGCACCTCCCACCGGCAGCCGCCGGTGAAGAACCTCGTGCGGCGGGTCCGCGAGGGGCTGACCACGCTGTTCGACCTGCCCGACGGCTACGAGGTGGTGCTCGGCAACGGCGGGACGACCGCATTCTGGGACGCGGCGCTGTTCGGGCTCGTCCGCGACCGCGCCGCCTTCGGCACCTACGGGGAGTTCTCCGCCAAGTTCGCCTCCGCGGCGGTGCGGGCACCGTTCCTCGGCGACCCGGTGGTCGTGACGGCCGAGCCGGGGTCGCTGGCGCTGCCGACCGCCACCGAGGGCGTCGACACCTACGCCTGGGCGCACAACGAGACCTCGACGGGCGTCATGGCCCCGATCTCGCGCCCGCACGGCACCGAGGACGCCCTCGTCCTCATCGACGCCACCTCCGGCGCCGGCGGCCTGCCCGTCGACGTCTCGCAGACCGACGTCTACTACTTCGCCCCGCAGAAGTCCTTCGCCGCCGACGGCGGGCTCTGGGTGGCCCTGATGTCGGCCGACGCGCTGCAGCGGATCGCCGAGATCAAGGCCGCGGGCCGCTGGGTGCCCGGCTTCCTGGACCTGTCGATCGCCGTCGACAACTCCACCAGGGACCAGACCTACAACACCCCCGCGGTCGCCACCCTGTTCCTGCTGGCGGACCAGCTCGACTGGATGCTCTCCCTCGGCGGCCTCTCCGGCACCGTCGCGCGCAGCCGCGAGTCCGCCACGCGGCTCTACGGCTGGGCGGAGCAGTCGCCGTACGCGACCCCGTTCGTCCCCCACCCCGAGCACCGCAGCTTCGTCGTCGGAACCGTCGACTTCGCCGACTCCGTCGACGCCGCCGCCCTGGCGACGACCCTGCGCGCCAACGGCATCGTCGACGTGGAGCCGTACCGCGGGCTCGGCCGCAACCAGCTGCGCGTCGGCATGTTCCCCGCCGTGGACCCCGACGACGTGACGGCGCTGACGGCCTGCATCGACTACGTGACCGAGCGGCTCTGAAGAAGGGCCCCCTGCCGCCCACCGCTCGCACGCTCGCGGTGGGTCCCTGCAGGGGGCCGCAGTGGGCAGTTCCGAGGTGAAGGTCCGTAGGCGGGAGGTGAGTGTGGGCCCCGATGTCCCGTCGGGCCCCGGGATCGGCGACCTGTTCGCCGCCGGGGGCGAGGCCGGCCGGATCATGGCCGGCCTCGACTGGGCGAGCACCCCGCTCGGCCCCGTGGCCGGCTGGCCGGCCAGCCTGCGTTTCGCCGTGCGCACGGTGCTGGTGTCCAGGTTCCCGATGGTGCTGACCTGGGGCCCGGACTTCCTGCAGTTCTACAACGACGCCTACGCGCCCCTCATCGGCGCGAAGCACCCGGCGATCGGCCAGGACATCCGGCAGACCCTCGCCGAGGGCTGGCACGCGCTCGGGCCCCCGATCGAGCACGCGATGGCCACGCGCGAGGCCTCCTGGCTGCCGGGGCTGCTGCTGCTCCTCGAACGCACCGGATACCGGGAGGAGACCTACTTCACCGTCTCCCACGCGCCGGCCTTCGACGACGACGGCGGGGTCGCCGGCATCCACGCCGTCTGCACGGAGGTCACCGGTGAGCTGCTCGCCGCCCGCCGCCAGCAGTTGCTGCACACGCTGTCGGTGGCGGGCACGCAGCTCGCCGACGAGCGGCAGACGGTCGCGACCATGTGCGCGGCCCTGCGCTCGAACCCGCTCGACATCCCCTTCGCCGCCGTCTACCTCGCCACCGACGAGGGCACCTTCGCCCGCGTGGCGACGACCGGGGTCGACGCCGCGCTCCTGCCCGCGGTCGCCGACGCCGGCGCGGCACTACCGCCGGTCGCCTCCCTGGGGCTGACCGGCGGTCCCTGGGACGACCCGGTGACCGACGCGGTGGTGCTGCCGCTGGCGTCCGGCCACGACGCCGAGCCGGCAGGCCTGCTGGTCCTCGGCACCTCGCCCAACCGGGCCGTGGACGCCGACTACCAGGCCTTCCACCAGCTGGTGGCCGGCCAGTTCACCGGCGCGCTGGCCACCATCCGGGCGTTCGAGGACGAGCGTCGGCGGGCCGAGTCGCTCGCCGAGCTCGACCGCGCGAAGACCACCTTCTTCGCCGACGTCAGCCACGAGCTGCGCACGCCGCTCACGCTGCTGCTGGGCCCGATCGGCGACGTCCTGGAGAACACCGACCCGCCGTTGGGCGACGACGTCCGCGAGCAGCTCTCCCTGGCGCTGCGCAACGGGCAGCGCCTGCAGCGGCTGGTCAACGACCTGCTGGACTTCGCCGGCATCGAGGCCGGGCGGGCCACCCCGGTCCGCGTGGAGACCGACGTCCCGGCGTTCACCGCCGAGCTCGCCGGCATCTTCCGGTCGGCCGCCGAGCGGGCCGGGCTGCGCCTCACCGTCGCCTGCCCGCCCCTGCACCGCCCGGCCTACGTCGACCCCCGGATGTGGGAGAAGATCGTCGTCAACCTGCTGGCCAACGCGGTGAAGTACACCTTCGTCGGCGGCATCGACGTGGCTGTGCGCGGCACCGGCGACGGCTTCGAGCTCACCGTCGCCGACACCGGCGTGGGCATCGTCGCCGAGGAGCTGCCGCACCTGTTCGAGCGTTTCCACCGGGTGTCGGGCGCGACCGCCCGCACGCGGGAGGGCACCGGCATCGGCCTGGCGCTGGTGCAGGAGCTCGCCGCCCTGCACGGCGGCACGGTGACGGTGACCAGCGAGCCGGGGCGGGGCAGCACGTTCACCGTCGCCCTGCCGTTCGGCGCCCCCGACGCCGTCGTCGGCGTTCCTGCGGCCGTCCCGTCGGAGGCCGCCCACGGCGAGGCCGAGGGCTGGGAGCGGGAGGTCTCACGCCCGGCCGACCGGGCTCCCGGCGCGGCGGACGCCACTGCGGTCCTGGTGGTGGACGACAACGCGGACATGCGCGGCTACCTCGACCGCCTGCTGCGGCCGCACTGGGCGGTGCGCACGGCGGCCGACGGACAGGAGGCGCTCGCCGCGGTGGCCGAGCAGCGGCCGGCCCTCGTGCTGACCGACGTGATGATGCCGCGCGTCGACGGCTTCGAGCTGCTCCGGGCGCTGCGCGGGGACCCGGCCACCCGGGACATCCCGGTGATCATGCTGACGGCCCGCGCCGGGCAGGACGCCTCGGTCGAGGGCCTGGAGGCCGGCGCCGACGACTACCTGGCCAAGCCGTTCCGCGCCGCGGAGCTGCTCGCCCGGGTACGGGTGGTGCTCGAGCGGGCGGCCGGTCGCGCCGTGACCCCGGCGACGACGCGGGAGGTCGGCGAGCCGCCCCGGCCGGCCACCTCCCCGCTGCCCGCGCCGCTGGTGGCCACGCCGGTAGGCCGGCCGGCGCCGGCGTCGGACCCGGGTCCGCAGCCGTCGACCGGCCCCGACGGCGCCCGGAACCGGGCGCACTGGCAGCTGCCGTCGGTCCTCTCCTCGATCCCGGTGATCCGCCGCCGGCTCCGCGGCCTCCTGGCCGACGCCGGGGTCGGCGCCGACCAGTCCTACGACCTGCTCCTGGCGGCCTGCGAGGCGGCCAGCAACGCGATCGAGCACGCTCAGGAGCCGACCCGGCCCGTCGTCGAGGTCACCGCCGTCGTCGGGGACGGCGCGGTGGAGATCACGGTCCGCGACCACGGCCAGTGGCGGGAGCGGGAGCCGAGCATGGACCGCGGCCGCGGCTCCACGCTGATGAGCGCGGTCGCCGAGGTCACCGCCGTCCCGGGCCCCGAGGGGACGACCGTGCGGATCCGGTCGGCGCTGCAGCCGGCCGCCTGACCGCGGAACTCCTCAGCGGAGCAGCCAGGTGTCCTTGCTCGCCCGGTCGAGCTCCCGCGGCCGGTCGTCCCGGGCCACCCGGGTCAGGGCGAGCGGCAGGGTGGCGGTGGTCTCGCCGGCCACGGAGAACAGCCGCAGCTCCACCGGCCGGGGACGCAGGCACCCGTCGACCAGCGTCGGCGCCGTCGAGGCGGCCAGCGGCTCCCGGGCCACGAACCGGTGCGGGGCGGCGGCGATCTCGGCCCGCAGCGCAGCGAGCTCCGCCGCCGAGCAGGCCGGGCCGAGCACCACCTGCCGGCCGCCGTACCCGGCGACCGACTCGACCTCCAGCTCCGGCAGCCGGTCGGCGACCTCCGCCCACGCCGCGGGGTCGGCGAGCACCCACGTCCGCGCCGAGCCCAGCAGCGGCTCCTCGCCGAGGTAGAAGCGGATCATGGCCGGGACCCAGGCGTAGCCTGCCGCGTCGTCGGCCACCCCGTTGCCGGGCACGTTGGCCAGCCCGAGCCGCCCGGCCCGCACCGCTTCGGTGAGCGCCAGCCCGAGCGGGACGCCCGCGCCGGTGGGGTAGGCGCCGAGCAGCGCGTCGTCGAAGCGCCGGTAGAGCACGTCGACCGGTACCCGGCCCCCGTCGACGGCGACCTCCACTCCCCCGTCGGCGCGCGGCCACAGGTCACCGGCCCGCACCAGCGGGGCGTCGAGGGCGTCGGCCAGCAGCCGGTGCTCGAACCAGGACCCGTCGTTCTCGCCCTGGGTGAGCACCGCGATCCGCGGCGCCCCGGGCACCGCCGGCGGGGCGGCGGCCGCCAGTGCACCGGCCAGCAGCGGAACGGCGTCCCCCGGTTCCCGCAGCCGCTCCCCGGCACCGGCGAACAGCTCCGGCAGCGCGGCGCGGGCGGAGTCCCGGTCGGCGAGCGCGTACCCGATGCCGGACGGCACCCGCAGGTCGTCGCGGAGCACCACCCAGCGGTCGTCGTCGGTGCGGACGAGGTCGGCCGCGGCGACGGTCGCGCGAGGCTGACCCCGCCACGCGCGGGCGACGGCGTCCGGATCCCGGCCCGGCCCGTGCGTCACGGCCCACTCGGGCAGCGCACCGGCCCGGACGATCTCGGCCGCGCGGTCGGGGTCGCCGCGCCGGCGCCCGGCCGGGCGGTAGGCGTCGGCGAGGAAGGCGTTCAGCGCCCGGTGCCGCTGCGCCATCCCGGCCGACAGCGTCCGCCACGTGCCGGCGTCGACCAGCCGTGGGACGGGGTCCAGGGGCACCGGGCGCAACTGCTGCCGGCCGTCCACCCACGTGCCGACGACGACGCCGCGTTCCTGCCGCCGGAGCCGCAGCTCCGCCTCGGCGGCCGCCAGCCCGGTCGCCCCGAGGCGCTCCAGGGCAGCGATCGGCCCGGCCCACCCGTCGCGCAGCCGGCCGTCGGCAGCGACGGCCTCGTCGCTGCGGGCGGTGGGGTAACCGGCGAAGAGTTCCCCGCTCACAGCCACCGATCGAACCAGGCGGCGAGCCGCTCGCCCAGTTCGACCAGGTGCTCCCGGCCGACGATGGCGTGCCCCTCGCCGGCGAAGAGCAGCAGGTCGGCGCGCGCACCGCGCGCCTGCAGCGCCTGGTGCGCCTGCACCGACTCGGCCACCGGCACGTTCGTGTCGCGGTCCCCGTGCACGAGGAGCACCGGCGCGGTGAGCCGGTCCAGGGCCGTCATCGGCGAGAGGGCGGCCAGCATCTCGCGGTCGGCGACCGGGTCGCCGTACTCGGTCACCGAGGCCGCGGCCATCCACGGCTCGGTGCCGGCGAAGAAGGTGCGCAGGTCGCTCATCCCGGCCAGCGAGGTGCCGGCCGCGAAGAGCTCGGGCCACCGGGTGAGGGCGACGAGGGTGAGGTACCCGCCGTAGGACCAGCCGTGGGCGCCGACCCGGCCGGGCGCCGCGATGCCCGCGGTCACCAGCTCGTCCACCGTCGTCCGGACGTCGGCGAACGAGGACTCGCGCGCGGGCCCGTCGTCGGCGGTCATGAAGGCCCGCCCGAACCCGCCCGAGCCGCGCACGTTCGGGGCGAAGACCGTGAGCCCCGCGGCCACCATGCTCTGCGTGATCGGCGACCAGTTCGGCCGCGCCTGCCCCTCCGGTCCGCCGTGGAAGCTGACCACCGTGCGGTTGGGGCCGCGGGTGCCCTCGGGCACGTACAGCCAGCCGGAGAGCCGGACGCCGTCCGGGGCGAGGTACTCGTGGCGCACCGGCTCGACCACGCCCGGCACCTCCGGGCTGGTGGGCGAGCAGGCGAGCGGTTCGGGTGCGCCCGCGCCGTCGAGCGGCACCCGCCACAGCCCCCGGGGGGCGCGCGGCCCGGACAGCTCGGCGATCAGCGCGTCGCCGTCGGCGGCCGGCGCCCACCCCGACAGCACCGGTCGGGGGAGCTCGATCCGCCGCACCACGGCCCCGTCGGCCCTGGCGTGCAGCCACAGCTGGCTCACCCCGTCGGCGTTCCACACCGCGAGCACCGTGCCGTCCGGGCGCACCGCGTACCCGTCGAGGTCGGCGTCGGCGCGCTGCAGGACCGTCCGGCCGGGTCCGGGCACCCCGTCGGTCAGGGGGACGGCGACCAGGCCGGCGCGATCGGCCCCGGGCGGCCCGGGCAGCGCGGCACGGACGTGCACGGTGGCCCCGTCGTCGGTGAACCGGCCGTCCTCGGAGGCGATGCCGCCGGGGGCGTCCAGGGGGAGGACCCGCCGCTGGATGCCCGTGGCGACGTCGATGACCACGATGTGCCGGTAGGCGCGCGGGCCGCGCCGGGCGAGGACGGTGCGGTGGTCGGCGGAGACGGCGGTGACGACGAGGAAGCCGCCGGAGGCCAGCGTGCGCTGCTCTCCGGTGACCACGTCGACCAGGACCACGTCGGCGTCCGGTCCGCTGCCCGGGGCGATCGAGCAGGCGTAGTGCCGCGGCCCCACCCAGCAGCCGGCGAAGACCGCCGCACGTGGATCGGCACCGGCCACCAGCCGGCGATCCGTGCCGTCGGGGCGGACGACGTGCAGTTCGGCGCAGATGGACCCGCCGGGGCTGACCAGGTAGGCCAGCCGCGCGCCGTCGGGCGACCAGGCGGCGGAGATCACCTCCTGGTCGGTGCCGGACACCTGGACCGGCGAGGTCCGGCCGTCCAGCGCGGCCACCTCCAGCCGGGGCAGCCCCGATCGGTCGGTGACGTAGGCGACGCGGCGGCCGTCCGGGGCCGGCGCCGGGCACCAGGCCGCGGTGGCCCCGGCGATCCCTGCGATGGCGCGGCGGACCCGCGCCGGCAGCACCTCCGGGGGCGCCAGGAGCTCCAGGGCGGCGCATCCCGCGGGCGCGGCCGTCCACTGGTCGGTCACGGGGCTGGCCATCGCTCCTCCTCGGCTCGGTGCGGCGCCGCCGGCGAGCCGCCCACTGTGGCGGTCGCGCGTTTCGGGCGTGTGTCAGTGCTGACATCGGCGTGCGACGACGTCGTCCGCACCCCTCCCCCGGGGGAACCCGCCGCTCCCCGCCGCAGACGCGCCACGCCGGTGCGCCTGCGCGCCGCTCGCGCCCGATCCCGATAACCTCGGGGACCGGGATCGGCGTCCGGACCCACCGCGCCGGCTGCAGGAGGTCGCCCATGCGCACACTGCGCCTCGTGGCGCTCTCCGACGACGGGAAGAGCCTCGTCCTCGTCGCGGACGGCCCCGACAGCCCCGACGGCGAGCGGTTCGAGCTCCCGATCGACGAGCGCGTCCGTGCGGCGGCCCGCGGGGACGCCCGCCGGCTGACCCAGATCGACGTCGACTCCGGCAGCGAGCTCCCGCCCCGGGTGATCCAGTCCCGCATCCGCGCCGGGGAGACCCCCGAGCAGGTCGCCGCCGCCACGGGTGCCCGGGTGGAGCGGATCATGCGTTTCGCCCACCCCGTGCTGCAGGAACGGGAGCGCGTGGCCACCCAGGCCCGCGAGGCGCGGGTCCGGCTCACCGACGGGGCACCGGGGGCGGTGCTCCAGCACTTCATGGTCGAACGGCTGCGGCTCATCGACACCGACATCGACGCCGTCGCGTGGGACGCCCACCGGGACGACGAGGGCACCTGGGTGGTCACCGGCGCGTGGCGCGCAGGGGCCAAGTCCGGCACCGCGCGCTGGAACTTCGACCTGCAGTCCCGCACGGTCTCCCCGGGGGACGCCGCGACGGCGGACTTCGCCGAGGGCACCCGCCTGGTGCGGGTCGTGCCCGAGGTGCCGGCCGGCCTGCCCTCGCCGGCCGCCCGCAACCGGCCGGTCTCGGTGGTGCGCAGCCCGGAGCCGCCCCCCGCCCCGGCCGGGGAGGACGACGCGCCCGTGCGCGACGTGCACGCCCCCGACGGGACCCCGGCCGACGACGAGGCGCTGGCCACCCTGCTCGACGAGGTCGCCGAGCACGACACCGTGGTGCTCGGCCGGGGGCAGAGCACCGACGAGGACGGCGACGAGGACCCGCGCGCCCGCATCCCGGCGTGGGAGGACATCGTCTTCGGGGTCCGCCGCAACCGCTGACCAACCGCACGTGGAACAGCCGGCAGGACTGGGTAGTCGCTCCGGCATGAGTGCTTCGGTGTCGATGCCGCTGGGCGGCGTGCAGGTCGGTTCCTACGACAGCTACGAGCGGGCGCAGGCCGCCGTCGACTACCTCTCCGACGAGAAGTTCGCGGTCGAGAACGTGACGATCATCGGGAGCGACCTGCGCATGGTCGAGACGGTGACCGGCCGCATGACGACGGGCCGGGCGGTCGCCGCAGGCGCCGCGGCCGGCGCCTGGTGGGGTCTGTTCGTCGGCCTCCTGCTGGGCATCTTCGCGCCCGACGGGACCAGCTGGATCGGGTCGGTGCTGACCGGCCTGCTCATCGGTCTGGCCTTCGGCGCCGCCTTCGGCGGCATGGGGTACGCCGCCACCCGCGGCAAGCGCGACTTCACCAGCACCAGCAAGATCGTCGCCAGCCGGTACGACGTGATGTGCCACCCCTCGCACGCCGAGGAGGCCCGCGCGATGCTGGCCCGGTTCTCGCTGCGCGGCTGACTAGCGCAGGGTGGCGAAGGCCACCGCCGCGGCGGCGGCCACACCGAGGGAGTCGACCCCGGTGCGCATCGGGATGCGGGCCCGCACCCGCGCCGTCCGCTGCGCCTCCGGCGTGAGACCCGGCCCCTCGGCGCCCAGCAGCACGGCGGTGCGCGGGTGCGCCCGCGGGTCGACGTCGCCGAGGTCCACCGCGTCGGCCGCCGGGGTGAGCGCGACGGTGAGGTAGCCCGCTTCGTGCAGCCGCGCGAGCCCAGCCGGCCAGTCGGGCAGGACGGCGAACGGTAGCGATAGCACGTGCCCCATCGAGACCCGCACCGACCGGCGGTACAGCGGGTCGGCGCAGCGCGGGTCCAGCAGCAGCCCGTCGACGCCGAGGGCCACCGCCGAGCGCGCGATCGAGCCCAGGTTCTCGGCGTCGTTGAGCGCCTCGAGGACCGCCAGCCGGCGCGGCCCCGCCGGGTCCGGGCCGGTCAGCACCTCGTCCGGGTCGGCCGGCGGGAGGCGGTCGGCGGAGGCGACCACGCCGCGGGTGAGCCGGAACCCGATGACCTCCGAGAGCACCCACTTGTCCGCCTCGAAGGCCGGGACGTCCCCGGGCAGGCCGAGCGCGGCCACCCGTCCCGGCACACCGAACACCGCGCGCACCCGGTACGGCGAGGCGAGCAGGCGCTCGACCGCCGGCACCCCCTCCACGATGACCGGCCCGGTGCCCCGCTCCCTGCCCGCCGGGCGGTCCCCGGCCTTGAGGTCGCGGAAATCTGCGACGCGGGGATCGGCCGGGTCGGTGATGACGACGGGTGCAGGCACGGGCGCCGATTCTGCCCGCACCGGGCGGGCGACCCTGCGCGCGCCCGGCCGCGGGCGCGCGACCCGTTGACGGCACCCAGCAACTCATCTAGCGTTGAGTTCATCAGCCGTTGAGTTGTGGGGAGCGCGTCATGGACGCCGTCACCGTCACCGATCTCGTCGTCGACCGCGGGAAGCGCTGCGTGCTCCCCGGTCTCTCCTTCGCCGTCCCGGCCGGCCAGGTGACCGGGCTGCTCGGGCCGAGCGGCAGTGGGAAGAGCACGCTGATGCGGGCGGTCGTCGGGGTGCAGCGGGTGCGCTCCGGCACGGTCACCGTGCTCGGGGAGCCCGCCGGCTCCCCCGGCCTGCGCAGCCGGGTCGGGTACGTCACCCAGGCGCCCAGCGTCTACCCCGACCTCACCGTCCGGGAGAACGCCCGCTACTTCGCCGCCCTGTACGGCCGCGGGGCGCGTGAGGCCGACGCCGCGATCGCCGACGTGGGGCTGGGCGGAGCCGCCGGGCAGCTCGTCGCCGACCTCTCCGGCGGGCAGCGCGGCCGCGCCTCCCTGGCGTGCGCACTGGTCGGCGAGCCCGAGCTGCTGGTCCTCGACGAGCCGACCGTCGGCCTGGACCCGGTGCTCCGGGTCGAGCTCTGGGAACGCTTCCACGCCCTGGCCCGCGCCGGGACGACGCTGGTCGTGTCCAGCCACGTGATGGACGAGGCCGCCCGGTGCGACCGGCTCCTCCTTCTCCGCGACGGCGCGCTGCTCGCCGACACGACACCGGGGCAGCTGCGCGCCGACGGCCGCTCCGACGACCTGGAGACGGCGTTCCTGACCGTCGTCCGCGCCCGCGAGGCGGTGACCCGGTGACCGCCGCCGGCCCGCGGCTCACCGCGACGACCGCGGCCCGCGTCCTGCGCCAGCTGCGGCACGACCACCGCACGATCGCGATGCTGCTCGTGCTGCCGAGCCTGCTCCTGGGCCTGCTGTACCTGCTGTGGGCGGACGTCCCGACCGCCCCCGGGCAGCCCGGCACCTTCGACCGCGTCGGGCTGGCGATGCTCGGCGTCTTCCCCTTCGTCGTGATGTTCCTCGTGACCAGCATCGCCATGCTGCGCGAGCGCACGTCCGGCACGCTCGAGCGGCTGCTCACCACTCCCCTGTCCCGGCTGGACCTGCTGCTCGGCTACGGCCTGGCGTTCGGGCTGGCCGCGGGTGTGCAGGCGGTGGTCACCGTGACGGTGGCGACGACGCTGTACGACCTGGACGTGGCCGGGTCCGTCGGGCTCGTCGTCCTCGTCGCCGTGGTCGACGCCGTGCTCGGGGTCGCGCTGGGGCTGCTGGCCAGCGCCTTCGCGCGCAGCGAGTTCCAGGCGGTGCAGTTCATGCCGGTGGTCGTCCTGCCCCAGTTCTTCCTCTGCGGGCTGCTCGTCCCCCGCGAGCAGATGGCCGGGTGGCTGCAGGCGATCAGCGACGTCCTCCCGCTGACCTACGCGGTCGAGGCCCTGCGCGAGGTCGGGCGCTCGGCGGAGGCGACCGGCACGATGGTGCTGGACGTCGGCATCGTGGCCGGCGCCGCCCTGCTGGCGCTCGCGCTGGCGGCGGCCACCCTGCGGAGGAGGACCGACTGAACGCCGGCGACCAGCCACCACGGCGACGCACCGGACGGCGTCCCGGCAGCCCCGGCACCCGGGACGCGGTGCTGGCCGCCGCGCGGGAGGCGTTCGCCGAGCGGGGGTTCGACGGCGCCACCATCCGGCAGATCGCCACCGCGGCCGGCGTCGACCCCGCCCTGGTGCACCACTACTTCGGCAGCAAGGACCAGCTCTTCCTCGCCGCGATCGAGGCCCCGGCCGACCCCGCCCAGCTGCTGCCCGAGGTGCTCGCCGGCACGCGGGAGGAGCTGGGCGGCAACGTCGTCCGCATGCTGCTGCGGGTCTGGGACGGGCCGGGGCGCACCGCCGGTCTGGCGCTGGTGCGTTCGGCGGTGGGCAACGAGTGGACCGCCCGCCTGCTGCGCGAGTTCCTGGTCACCCAGGTGCTGCGCCGGGTGCTCGGCTCCCTGGACCTCGACCCCGCCGAGCGCGACGCCCGGGGCGCCCTGGCCGCCTCGCAGCTGGCCGGGCTGGTGGTCACCCGGTACGTGCTGCGCCTGGAGCCGCTCGCGTCGGCCCCGCCCGAGTGGCTGGTGGGCACGATCGGCCCCACGGTGCAGCGCTACCTCACCGGCGAGCTGGACCTGCCCCGCTGAAAGAGGACCCCCCTGCCCCCCACGGACTCGCAGGCTCGCCGCGGGACCCTGCACGGGGGCCTTCAGCGGGCGGTACGGGCCAGCTGGCGGCTCTGCGCGACCAGCCGCCCGGTGGAGTCCCAGACCCGGTAGTCCTCGTCGGACCAGCCGCCGGCGATCTCGCTGGCCCGCGCCTCCACGAGGCACCAGCCCGGGGCCGGCAGCGCCCGCACGAGCACCTGCAGCTGCACGGTCGGCGCCCAGCCCATCCGGCCGGTGGCGAAGCTCGTGGGCGGCAGCACGTCGGCGAAGGTGAGCAGCGCCAGCGGGTCGGCCGGGCGGCCGTCGGCCAGCCGCACCCACGCCCGGAGCACCGGCTCGTCGGAGGGCTGCCCGAGCGCCCACGTCGCGGTGGCCGGGTCCAGTCGGCTCTCCACGTGCCGCGTCAGCCCGGGCAGCTGCACCGGCACGGCCGCCAGGTGCGCGTTCGCGGCCATGTCGATGCACTCGTCGGGCCCGGGTACCTCGGGCACCGGGAGGGAGTACTCGGGGGCGTCGTCGGCGAGCGTCGCCGTCGTCGCCTGGACCGTGAGGACCGGCCCGTTCGCGTCCGCCAGGGTGACCAGCGAGTGGGCCAGCGTCCGACCCGCCGGCCCGGGCGTCACGGCGAGGGTGGCGGGACCGGCCGCCGCCGCCCGCAGGTAGCTGGCCGACAGCGCGACCGGGTGCTCGTGCGGGCTCTCCAGCACCGCCGCGCGCCCGGCGACCGACAGCAGGTAGCCGCCGTTGAGGATCCCGCCACCGACCTCCCACTCCGGGTGGAGGTCGGCGAGGAGCGCGCCGGCCTCGCCCCGCCGCACGGCGGTCGCGGCGTCGAAGTCGGAGAGGGCCTGGTCAACGTTGTGCGGCACGTCGGACAGGGTGCCAGGGCGGCCGGCGTGGACCGCACGCGCCTCGGCTCGGGCGACCGCGCCGCCCCGCCTGCACGCGGTGACTCAGCCGACCGCCCAGTGGGCGACCACCGTGTACGCCGGCTCGGCACCGAGCCGGCTCTCCCAGAGCCGGATCTCGCGCACCGGCCACTCCGGCCCCCGGTAGCCGGCGAGCCGGTCGGTCAGCGAACCGTCGGCGGGCCGCCCGGGGCGCCAGCGCCCCAGGGTGAGGTGCGGGCGGAACGGCCGGTCCTCCACCGGCAGCTCCAGACCGCGGGCGACCCCGGCCAGCCGCCCGGCCAGCGCGGCCAGCGGGTCGACGTCGCCGTCGAGCCCGGCCCAGGCCACCTGCGGACGGCGCACCGACCCGAACCGCCCGCCCCCGGCCAGCCGCAGCGTCATCGGCGGCGTCGCGGTGACGGCGGGCGCGGCGGCGGCCACGAGGCCGGGCACCACGGCGTCCGGGACCTCGCCCAGGAACAGCAGCGTCAGGTGCCAGCGCTCGGCACGGCTCCACCGCGGCGCCCCCGGGAGCTCCCGCAGCGGGGCCAGCGCCCGCTCGAGGTCGCGGCGCGCGGACTCGGGCGGGTCGACGGCGAAGAAGAGCCGGCGCGCGGGACCGGCGGTCAGAGGGGCACCTGCAGCCCCGCGGCGCGCAGCGCGCAGGCGACCCGGAGGCGCTCGACCTCGCGGGCGCGGTCCTGCCGCAGCGCGGCCAGGTCCGAGGTCACCCCGAGCATCCCGGCCGCCTCGAGGAGGACGTCGTCGTACGCGGCCTGCAGCGCGCGGCGGCGGGCCATCGGCACCCCGGCCGCCACCAGCTCGAGCTGGCGCCCGAGCCGGCGCAGGTCCGCGGCCACGTGCTGCACCGAGCGCCCGGGCGCCGCGGGGTGCCGCGCCGCGTGGCGGCGGGCCGATCGAGCCTCGATCCACCGGATCAGCGGGCCGAAGCCGGCGACCAGGCCGGCGAACGCGGCGAGCAGTGCGACGAGCTGGATGAGTGCGGCCATGGCGTTCCCCTGCGCACGGGCGGTTCCGGTGCCCGCCGACGGTACGCGCACCCCGGCCGCTCAGAGCGACTGCTGACCGGGGGCCTTCTCGCTGAGCTCCTCCTCCACGGTGCGCACCTGCGCGGAGGGGACGGCCGGGCGGGGGGCGGCCTGGACCCGCAGCCGCAGCGGCGTGCGCTGCACCGCCAACCGCAGACCTCCGCGGTGGGCCAGCCAGGCCGCGGCGCCGAGGCCGGCGACGACGCACACCCCGCCGCCGAGGATGAGCCCCCACGGGGCACCCAGGTGCTCGGAGACCCACCCGACCAGCGGCGCGCCGACCGGGGTGCCGCCCATGAAGCACATGAAGTAGAGCGCCATGACCCGCCCGCGCATCTGCGGGTCGACGCCGAGCTGGACGAAGCTGTTGTTCGCCACGCTGAACACCAGCGCCGCCGCGCCGGTCGGTACGAGCAGCAGCGCGAAGCTGAGGTGGGTGGGCATGAGCCCGGCGACGACCGTGCACGCACCGAAGACCACCGCCGAGCCGACGAGGAAGCGCTGCCGGGGCCGCACGCTGCGCCGGGTGGACAGCAGCGCACCGGTGAGCGAGCCGACGGCGAAGCAGGTGGACAGCAGCCCGAACGCCTGGGCGCCGAGGTCGAAGGTCTCCCGGGCCATCAGCGCGATGGTGACCTGGTAGTTGAAGCCGAAGGTGCCGAGGACGAACGCCAGCCCCATCGCCAGCAGCAGGTCGGGGTGGGCCCAGGTGTAGGCGAGCCCGGCGCGCAGCTGCCCCCGCCCCCGCGCCACCGGCGGGCTCGGGGTGAGCTCGTCGGTCCGCATGCCGGCGAGCGCGGCGAGGGTGAAGGCGAAGCTGGCGGCGTTGAGGAAGAAGGCCGGCGCGGTGTTGCCCGACGCCGCTCCGATCAGCAACCCGGCCAGCGCCGGCCCGACCAGCCGGGCCCCGTTGAAGATGGTCGAGTTGAGGCTGACCGCGTTGGTGATCAGCGCGGGGCCGACCATCTCCGGGACGAACGCCTGGCGCACGGGCATGTCGACGGCGGAGACCGCGCCGAGCATCCCGGCCAGCACGAACACGTGCCACAGCGCCACCGCCCCGGTGGCCACCAGTACCCCGAGGACCAGCGAGAGCAGCCCCATGGCGCTCTGGCTGACCAGCAGCAGCCGGCGCTTGGGGTAGCGGTCGGCGAGCACGCCGCCGTACATGCTCAGCAGCAGCGACGGGCCGAACTGCAGGGCGGTGATCAGCCCGAGCGCCACGCCGCTGTCGTCGGACAGCTGCAGCACCAGCCAGTCCTGGCCGATGCGCTGGATCCAGGTACCGGTGAGGCTGAGCAGGTTGGCCGAGGCGTAGCGGCGGAAGTTGCGCACCCGCAGGGCGCGGAACATGCCGCGCCCCGGCTCCGGCGGCGTCCGCTGGTCAGTGCTCGTCCAGGTCACCCCTGGCCAGCTCGTCCATGATCTCGGCCGCCTCGCGCAGGACCGCCCGCTCCTCGGCGGTCAGCTGCTGCAGCCGGCCGGCGAGCCACGCCTCCCGCGCCCGCGCCTCCGCCGACAGCAGCTCCTCGGCCGCCGGCGTGAGCTCGATGATCACCTGGCGCCCGTCGGTGGGGTGCGGCGTGCGGGTCACCAGCCCGGCCGTCTCCAGCGCGACGACGACGCGGGTCATCGACGGCGGCTGCACCCGCTCGTGGCCGGCCAGCTCCCCCGGGCTCATCGGGCCGTGCTGCTTGAGCGTCGACAGCGCCGCGAGGTGGGTGAGGGTGACCGAGGTGTCCACCCGCTGGTTGCGCAGTCGCCGGGAGAACCGCATGACCGCCAGCCGCAGCTCGTGGGCGAGCGCGGCGGTGTCCAGCGTCGTCCGGCCCACGATCGTTAGCCTAACTCAGCAGCCGGGGTCAGAAGAGCTGCTGCAGCGGCTCGAGCGCGAAGTAGACGCCGAACATGAGCGCCACCACCCACATGAGCGGGTGGATGTCCCGGCGCCGCCCGACCGCCAGCCGCAGCAGCACGAAGCTGATGACGCCGGCCCCGATGCCGTTGGTGATCGAGTAGGTGAACGGCATCAGCGCGATGGTGAGGAACGCCGGGATGACCAGGGACATGTCGTCCCAGGTGAGGTGCTTGATCTGGCTGATCATCAACGCGCCGACGATGACGAGCGCGGGGGCGGCTGCCTCCGACGGCACCACCGCCACCAGCGGGGTGAAGAAGACCGCGACCAGGAACAGCAGGCCGGTGACGATGCTGGCCAGCCCCGTGCGGGCGCCGTCGGCCACACCGGCGGTGCTCTCGATGTACGTGGTGTTCGACGAGACGCTGCCCGCGCCACCCGCGGCGGCGGCCAGCGAGTCGACGAGCAGGACCGGCTGCGACTTGGGCAGGTTGCGCTTCTCGTCGAGCAGGTCGCCCTCGGCCCCCACGGCGGTCACCGTGCCGACGGTGTCGAAGAAGTCCGCGATCATGATCGAGAAGACGATGAGCAGGGCGGCGACGACGCCGATGCGCTCGAACCCGCCGAACAGGGAGAAGTTGCCGAGCAGCGAGAAGTCCGGGCTGCCGACGACGTCGTCGGGCAGCGCCGGCACCTGCAGCGCCCAGCCGCGGGGGTTCTCCCCGTCGTCGCCGAAGCGGGGGCCGACCCCGGCGATCGCCTCGACGACGATGGCGAGCACCGTCGTCGCCACGATGCCGATGAGCAGCGCGCCCTTGACCTTGCGGACGACCAGCAGGCTCATGAGCAGCAGACCGACGACGAAGACGAGCATCGGCCAGCCGGCGAGCTGCCCGCCGACACCGAAGCTGATCAGCGGGTTGCCCGGCCGGATGATGCCGGCGTCGGCCAGCCCGATGATCGCCAGGAAGAACCCGATGCCGACGGCGATCGCGGTCTTCAGCTGGGCCGGGATCGCCTCGAAGACGGCCCGGCGGAAGCCGGTCAGCACCAGGACGGTGATGAGCAGGCCCTCGAGCACGACCAGGCCCATGACCTCCGGCCAGGACAGCTGCGTGGCCGCGAAGACGGCGACGATCGCGTTGATGCCCAGGCCGGTGGCCAGCGCGAACGGGTAGCGCCCGACGATGCCCATGAGCAGCGTCAGCGCGCCGGCGAGCAGCGCGGTGACCGCGGCGATCGAGCCGAACGGGAGCACCGTGCCCTCGACGTCGGCGCCCGGCGTGCCGTCCGGCCCCGCGATGCTGGTCAGGATGATCGGGTTGAGCACCACGATGTAGGCCATCGTGAAGAACGTCGTGATCCCGCCGCGCACCTCGCGGCTCACCGTCGACCGGCGCGCGCTGATCTCGAAGTAGCGGTCCAGCCCGTTCTTCGGCCGCACCCGCGGCCCCTCGCTGCGGCGCGGGGTGGTGGGAGGCGTGCCGGCCGAGACGTCGGCGGGGGTGCTGCCGTCGGTGGCGGCGGCGCTGGCGCCACCGGACGGACGGGACTTCTGCGGCATGCGGGTTCTCCGGGGCGGTGCGAGCGGCCAACGAGCGGCGCCAGCGTGCCACACGCACGTGGCAAGCAGGTCGCCCCGTGACCGAGCCGGGATCTAAGGTGCCGTCGTGCCCGGTCCCGGAAAGCAGGCTCCCCCGCCGTTGCAGGTGGACACCGCGCGCGTGGTGCTCGCCGGGATCGCGCTGTGGGCGGTCGCCCTGGTCGTCCTGCTGCTGCTGGGCGACCGGGTGGACCGCATGTGGACCTGGACGTGCGTCGCCGCGATCGGGCTGGCGCTCCTGGGGCTCGGCGTCATGAAGCTGCAGGGGCAGCTGGGCCGGCGCGACCGCGGCTGACCCGCGATCAGTCGCTCAGGACGTCGTACTCCGAGGTGTCGTAGCGCGCAGAGGTGACCACCTCGGTCTCCTCGACGACGACGAGGGTCGCCTGGCTGTGCGCGCCGCACCCGTAGTCGGCCGCCACGACCCGACCGTCGCCGGGGGCGTAGGCGTTCCCGCACGCACCGACGAACTGCCGCAGCGAGCCGGCCAGCGGGAGGTAGAACCCGCAGGTCGCGCAGGGGCCGGGTGCCTGCCGGGCCATCGGCGACGTCGGGCCGAACTCCCCCGACGTCCAGCGGGCCACCGCCTCCGACCGGCCCTCCCGCGACATGACGCGCTCCCGGCCGAGGCCGATCTCGGCGGCGACCACCCGTCCCTCCGGGTCGTCGGCGGAGTCGTCGTCGGTCGTGTACGCCGGCACCAGCCGCGGGTCGTCCTCGGTGGCCGGCAGGACGTCGCCCACCGAGAGGTCGCCCGGCCGCAGCCGCTCGTGCCACGGCACCCAGGCCGGGGCCAGCAGCGCCTGCTCACCGGGGAGGAGCACCACCTCGTCGACGGTGATCCGCTCCTCGCCGGGAACCCGGGCGATCGTGACCGCCCAGTGCCAGCCGACGTAGCCGGGCAGCCGGCTGGCGAAGGTGTGGGTGAGCACCTCCCCCAGCTCGGGGGGACCGACCGACTCCGCGGTGGCCCCCAGGTGCTCGCCGACCGCGTCGGCGGCGCCGGCCGTCTCGACGGCCGCCGCCCGGGCCTGCTCGATCGCGGCGGTCAGCGGCTCGGCCGCTGGGGAGGCGGGCCGGACGGGCGCGGGGGACTCGGACACGACTCCCATTGTGGCGGACGACCGGTCCGGCGTCGCGGACCGGACTCCCAGGCGGGTGCGGCACCATGGGCGGCGTGTCCGCCTCCAGCCGCCCGCCCGGCGCACGCCGGTGGTCGCGGCCGGGCAGGCAGGAGGCGGCGCCGCCGCTGGACACCACCCCGCTGGACACCACCCCGCTCGGAGTGCCGCGGCCGCAGACCCGGCCGATGCCCGCGGCCACCCCGAAGATCACCGTCACCCGGGTCGCCGCCGCCCGCAGCCGCGAGCTGACCACCGCCGCCGCCCGCCGGATCCGCGCCGCCAGCCGGGCCGACGGCGCGGGTGAGAGCGGGCTGACCCAGCTGCTGTGGGTGAACGCCCTGCACATGGCCGGTGACGCGATGATCGCCGTCTCCCTGGCCGGCACGCTGTTCTTCGCCGCGACCACCGATGCGCAGCGCGGCAACGTCGCGCTCTACCTGCTGGTGACCATGGCGCCCTTCGCGCTCCTGGCGCCGGTCATCGGCCCCGCGCTGGACCGGCTGCAGCGCGGCCGCCGGTGGGCGCTGGCGGCGTCCCTGGGCGGGCGGGCAGCGCTGGCCCTGGTGATGGCCGGGCACTTCGACGACCTGTGGCTGTACCCGGCGGCCCTGGGGGTGCTGGTGCTGTCCAAGGCGCACAACGTGCTGCGGGCGGCGGTGGTCCCCCGCGTGCTGCCGGGCGCGATGTCGCTGACCTCGGCGAACGCGCGGCTGTCGGTCTTCGGCCTGGCGACGGCAGGGGTGGCCGGTGGCCTGGCCGCCGGGGTGGCCGCGCTGATCGGCTTCGACTGGGAGCTGTGGGCGACCGCCGCGGTGTTCCTGGGCGGGGCGGTGCTGGCCGTCCGGCTCCCCCGGCACGTCGACGTCCCGGCGGGCGAGGAGCCCGCCGACGTCCTGCGCACCGCCGAGATCCCGGTGCAGGGCCGGGGACGCCGGCGGGTGAGCCCGCACGTGGTGCTGGCGCTGCGCGCCAACACGGCGCTGCGCGGCCTGGGCGGCTTCCTCACCATCTTCGCCGCGTTCCTGGTGCAGGCGACGTTCGCCGACGGCTGGTCGGCCACCCTCGCGCTCGGCGCGCTCGCGGCCGCCGCGGGGCTCGGCAGCTTCACCGGGACCGCGGTGGGCTCACGGCTGCACACCGCCGCCCCCGACCGCCTCGTGCTCCACGCGGCGTCCGCCGCCGCGGCGGTGACCGTGCTGGCCGCGGTCTTCTACGGGTTCGCCATGGCGGTGCTCGTGGCCGGCGTCTCCGCCGTCGCCAACGCCCTCGGCAAGGTATCGCTGGACGCGATCATCCAGCGCGAGGTGCCCGAGCGCCTGCGCGCCTCGGCGTTCGCCCGCTCCGAGACGATGCTGCAGCTGGCCTGGGTGGTCGGCGGGGCGCTGGGCATCGCGCTGCCGCCGGTCGGCTGGATCGGGTTCACCGTCGCGGCGGCCCTGCTCGTGCTCGCCGTCGCCCTGATCCTGTGGAGCCTCTACCGCAGCCACCCCCCGGCAGCCGCGCCGGGGGGCCCGGAGGCGCCGACGACGCCGGTGGGACCGTCGTGGTCGTGAGAGCTCCCCTCCCCGCGCTGCTGCTCGCCGTCTGCGCGGCCGGTTCGCTGTCGGCCTGCGCGGGCGAGCCCGCGACCCCCGAGGAGATCCGGGTGCAGGCCGGCAGCCAGGACGTCACCGCCGGGCCGACCCAGTACTGCCTCGACGGCGAGGGGCAGCGCTACAGCACGAGGCCGCCGGTGGTCGAGGTCTCCCCGGGCACCACCATCTCCCTGACCGTCCCCGAGGCGATCGCCGAACGGGGCTGGCAGGTGCAGGTGTTCGACGAGTCGCTGGAGGAGCTCATCGGCGAGGTGGACGTCCCGGCGGGCACCGAGACGTTCGAGGGGATCAGCTCCTCCGACGTCGTCCCGCCAGCCTTCTACCTCGTGGTGGTCGAGGACGCCGGCGGCGACTGCGGCGAGTTCACCGCGGCCTGGCCGGTCGGCTTCCTGCGCGCAGGCGGCGAGCTGGCGGGCTGAGCGGCGGCGCTCAGCCCTCCAGGTCGGTGGCGACGGCGCGCAGCACGGCGGCGACCTTCCGGGCGTGGCCGCGATCGGGGTAGCGGCCGTGGCGCAGCCCCTCGGAGACGTCGTCGAGCAGCTTGATCAGGTCCTCGACGATCGGGACCAGCTCGTCGGGCTTCTTGCGGTTGGCCGCGGCGACGGTGGCCGCCACCGACGGGAGCGGGTCGAGGATGCGGACCTGCAGCGCCTGGTCGCCGCGGCGGCCGGCGACGATGCCGAACTCCACGCGCTGACCGGGCTTGAGGTCGGTGCCGGCGGGCAGCGCGTCCTTGTGCACGAAGACGTCGGGACCGTCCTCGCGGGACAGGAAGCCGAAGCCCTTCTCCGCGTTGAACCACTTCACTCTGCCGGTGGGCACGGTGGATTCCCTCAGTTCCTCGCTCTGGCGCGGCACGCTGGCCGGTCGGACGACGGCGGCAGGACGCCGCTGGTCACCAGGTTAGCCGCCGCGCCGCCGCGCCGACCTGCCGATTCCCGGCGGGTCCCTACGCTGGGCCGGTGCCCGACCACCCCGACTACCGCTTCACCCTGGCCAACGAGCGCACGCTGCTGGCCTGGCTGCGGACCGGGCTGGCGCTGGTCGCGGGCGGGGTCGCCGTCGCCACCTACGCCCCCGACCTCGGGGTCCCGTGGGGCAGCTCCGCCGTCGCGCTGGCGCTGGTCGCCATCGGCCTGGGCATCGCGCTGGCCGGGTACCGCCGGTGGCGGGCCAACGAGGCGGCGATCGAGTCCGGGCGGGCGCTGCCCTCGAGCGTGCTCGTCCCCGCCGTGGTCGCCGCCGTGAGCGCCGTGGTGGTCGTCGTCGGCGTCCTCGTGGGCCTGGAGGTCCTGCGCGGGTGACCGACCCGGTGGAGACCCAGCCCGAACGGACCGCGCTGGCCTGGCAGCGCACCGGGCTGGGGCTGCTCGCCGTGGCCGGGCTGGTGGCGCACCGGGCAGTGGGCGCGGAGCGGCCCGCGCTCCTCGTCGCGGGCGGGGTCACCGCGTTGCTCGGGCTGCTGCTGCTCGGAGGGCTCGCTCCCGCCCGCTACCGGCAGGTGCGCCGCAGGGTGGCCGACGGCGGGCGCGTCTCGAGCCCCGCGCTGGCCCGCGCGGCGACCGCCACCGTCGTCCTCACCGCCCTCGCCGCCGCCGTGGCCGTGCTCATCCCGGGCTGACGTCCGGGGTGATCCGGAGCCGATCCAGCAGCGCCAGGAAGACGACGGCGAAGTCGTTCTCCGCCACCTCGCGGGCCACCAACTCCCAGTCGACCTGCTCGCGCAGCGCGCGGGCGACCGGCAGCAGCCGCGAGAAGTCGCAGTAGTGCTCGTCCAGGGCCATCAGCTTGGACACCACGATGTCGGTCGGCGCCAGCACCGGCATCTGCACGGAGAGGACGGGCAGCGTCTCGGCGCGGTCGACCAGGTCGTTCCCCACGGGGAGTCCGCAGGCCCGCCAGATCACGTCGACGAAGACGTCGTCCCGCACGATCTTCAGCAGCCAGTCCTCGGCCGGCTCCACCACCTGCAGGCCGGCGTCGGCGAGCGCTTCGGCCGCCCGCCCGGCCTCGGCCGCCGGGACGAGGAAGTCGGCGTCGTGATCGGGCTCGGGCGCACCGCGCGCCCAGGCGGCGTAGCCGCCGCAGAGCGCGAACGGCACGTTCCCCTGTTTCAGCGCGACCGCGGTCCGCTTCAGCAGGTCGCGCACCTGCTCCCGGGGAGACGTCTGCACCCAGCGCCTGCTACCCGCAGGTAACGCCCGCACACAGCGGGGTAGACCGGGCGCCCGGCGGGCACTGGGAGCGGGTGCGCATCGCGACCTTCAACCTCCTGCACGGACGCTCGCTCGACGACGGCCGGGTCGACGTCGACCGGCTGGCCGCCGCGGTCAAGACCCTGGACGCCGACGTCCTCGGTCTGCAGGAGGTCGACCGCGACCAGCCGCGGTCGCACGGCGCCGACCTGACCGCCGTCGCGGCCGAGGCGATGGGGGCCGTCGACTCCCAGTTCGTCGCGGCGCTGTCCGGGACGCCCGGCGGCACCTGGATGGCCGCCACCGGCGACGAGCAGCCGGGGTCGGCCAGCTACGGCATCTCCCTGCTCTCCCGGTACCCGGTGGTCTCCTGGCGGGTGGTCCGGCTGGACGCGCTGCGGGTGAGCGTGCCGCTGTGGTCGCAGCAGTCCCGCCGTCCGTTCCTGGCCCGGGACGAACCCCGCGTGGCCGTCGCCGCCGTCATCGACGGCCCCTCCGGGCAGGTCACCGTGTGCAACACCCACCTGTCGTTCATCCCCGGGTGGAACGCCCACCAGCTGCGCACGCTGGTGCGCTCGCTCGCGGGCACGCCGGAGCCCCTGGTGCTGATCGGTGACCTCAACATGCAGCAGCGCGCGGCCGCGCGGCACAGCGGGCTGCGCCCGGTCGCGACGGCGGCGACGTTCCCGGCGCCCCGGCCGACCCGGCAGCTGGACCACGTCCTGGTGCGCGGCGGCATCCGGGCCGGCGGCCCGGCCGAGGCGGTGCGGCTCCCCCTGTCCGACCACCGGGCGCTGGTGGTGCCGGTCGCCCCGGGGTGACGAACTGGAACGGCCACCCTTCAGGGGCCCGCGCCGAGCGTGCGAGGCGTGGGGGGAAGGGTGGTCCTTCTTCAGGCGTTGCGCACGGCCGCCGCGGACTCCAGCCCCAGCTCCGCCACCGACACCTGGCGCATCTCCACCTTGCGGATCTTGCCGGTCACCGTCATCGGGAACTCGTCGACGACCTTCACGTACCGCGGCACCTTGTAGTGGGCCAGCTTGCCGGCGCAGAACTCGCGGAGGCTCTCGGCGGTGAGCGGCTCGGCGCCCTCGCGCAGCCGCACCCAGGCCATGAGCTCCTCCCCGTACCGCTCGTCGGGGACGCCGATGACCTGCGCGTCGACGATGTCGGGGTGGGTGTAGAGGAACTCCTCGATCTCCCGCGGGTACACGTTCTCCCCGCCGCGG
This sequence comes from Blastococcus sp. SYSU DS0828, assembly GCF_054050975.1. Taxonomy (NCBI): domain Bacteria; kingdom Bacillati; phylum Actinomycetota; class Actinomycetes; order Geodermatophilales; family Geodermatophilaceae; genus Blastococcus; species Blastococcus sp. SYSU DS0828. The sequence goes on from NZ_JBJHAK010000002.1 coordinate 42,755, forward strand.
ATGACCATGTCCTTGATCCGGCCGACGATGTTGAGGTAGCCGGCGTCGTCCATGACGGCGAGGTCGCCGGTGTGCATCCAACGGGCGCGGTCGATGACCTCCGCGGTCTTCTCCGGCTCGTCCCAGTAGCCGAGCATCACCGAGTAGCCGCGGGTGCAGAACTCGCCGGGGGTCCCACGGGGGACGGTCAGCCCGGTCGCCGGGTCGACGACCTTCACCTCCAGGTGCGGGTGCACCCGGCCGACGGTGGAGGTGCGCCGCTCCAGGTCGTCGTCGGCACCGGTCTGCGTGGAGACCGGCGAGGTCTCGGTCATGCCGTAGCAGATGGTCACCTCGGTCATGCCCATCTCGGCGACCACCCGCTTCATCACCTCCACCGGGCACGGCGAGCCGGCCATGATGCCGGTGCGCAGGCTGGAGAGGTCGAACTCGCCGAAGTTCGGCAGCCCGAGCTCGGCGATGAACATCGTCGGGACGCCGTACAGCGAGGTGCAGCGCTCGTCCTGCACGGCCTGCAGCGTCAGCGCGGGGTCGAACCCCGGCGCCGGGATGACCATCGTCGCGCCGTGGCTGGTGGCGCCGAGATTGCCCATCCCCATGCCGAAGCAGTGGTAGTACGGCACCGGGATGCAGACGCGGTCGGCCTCGGTGTAGCCGCACCCCTCGCCGACGAAGAACCCGTTGTTGAGCAGGTTGTGGTGGGTGAGCGTGGCGCCCTTCGGGAAGCCGGTCGTGCCCGACGTGTACTGGATGTTGATCGGGTCGTCGGCGGAGAGCTGCGTCTCGCGCTCGGCGAGCAGCCCCCGGTCCCCCTCCCGGCCCGCGCGCATCAGCGCATCCCACTCCGGGGAGCCCAGGAAGACGACCTCGCGCAGCTCGGGGCACTCACCGCGCACCTCGGCGACCATGGCGCGGTAGTCGCTGGTCTTGAACGCAGGGGCCGCGACCAGCACGGAGATCCCGGCCTGCTTCAGCACGTAGGCGAGCTCGTGGGTGCGGTAGGCCGGGTTGATGTTCACCAGGATCGCGCCGAGCTTCGCCGTCGCGTACTGGACGAACACCCACTCGGCGCAGTTGGGCGCCCAGATGCCGACCCGGTCACCCTTGGCCACGCCGAGGGCGTCGAGCCCCAGCGCGCAGGCATCGACGTCGTCGACCAGCTGGGGATAGGTCCAGCGGCGACCGGAGGCGCACTCGACGAGCGCCTCGTGGTCGCCCACCCGTGCCGCCGTCCGATCCAGGTTCGCCCCGATCGTGTCGCCCAGCAGGGGGACCGTGGAGGTCCCGCTGCTGTAGGACGGCAGCGCGGGCGCGCTCACCGCCGCCGGCCCTCTGCGGTCTGGACGCCGGCCCGGTTGGGCTTGTCCGTCGGGTGGGCGTAGCGCAGGCGCTCCGGCGGGATCGGGAAGCCGTGGTCCTCGCCGAACGGCGACAACGGGCCGGCGACCGAGGCCACGAGCTCGGTGATCGGCGGACCGCCGCCGTCGGACTCGCCCCAGGTGGGTTCCACCAGGTGGGCGTGCTTCTCGTTGCGCTTGGCCATGACGCCTCCGTGTGCGGTCGCGGGTGCACCGCGCGGTGCACTGTCCCCCACATCATCTCCTGACCGGCCTGCCCGGCGCGCGCCACCGCCCCCGCGGCGGGGGGTGTCGCGGTCAGCGCCCCCGGGCGACGGCCCGGGCGCCGTAGAGGGTGCCCGCTCCCTCGGTCGTGAACACCCACTGCCCCGCTCCGACCGGCGCGGCGAGCACGCTGCCGCCGTCGAGCGCCTGCACCGCGCGGGTCCGCCAGATCGCGGTGCTCAGCAGGCGGAGGTGGACGTCGTCGTCGAGGCCGTCGGGCTCGAAGGCGAGGACGGCCGGCCCGGCGACGCGCAGCGTGCCGCGGCGCCACGGGGTGCCGGCCAGCGCCCGCCGCCAGCGGTGGGTGCGCCACAGCGCCCCGGCGCCCACGCCGACGGCGGCCAGCCCGCCGAGCACGAGCACCAGGACGGCGAGGCCCGCACCGGGCACCCGGCGCCCGTCCTCGCCGGCGATGGTGATCGCGGCGACGCCGAGCAGGATCCCCAGGACGACGGCGATGGCCCCGCCGCCCAGCCAGCGCAGCGCCCCGACCTGGTGGGCGGCCAGGGCGGTCCGGGTGCCGGGGTCCTCACTCGCCGGGTGCATGCCTCCATGCTGGCAGCAGCGTCGGCGGGGGCGGCGACGTAGCGTGGACCGGATGTCCACGGAAGCTCCTGCGACGCTCGCCGCCTGGTTGCGCACCCGCAGCGACGAGCAGCTGCGCGCGTTGCTGGCGGCCCGGCCCGACGTGGCCCGCCCCGCGCCGTCCGACGTCGTCGCGCTCGCCAGTCGGCTGGCCGTCCCGGTGTCGGTGGACCGCGCGCTGGACGAGCTGGACGCCGCGACCCTGCAGGTGCTGGACGTGGTGCTGCTCGCGCCCACCGACGGTCTGGCGCCCGACGCGCTGTTCGGGGAGCTGCCCGAGGTCGGCGAGGACGTGATCGCCGGCGCGATCGAGGCGCTCACCGCGCGGGCGCTGCTCTGGGGCGACGACGTGCTGCACGCCCCCGACCCGGTGCGCCGTGCCGTCCGGCACCCCGCCGGCCTGGGTCGCCGCGCGGTGGACCTGCGCCTGCAGCTGCCCGCCGACCTCCCCGCCGCGCTCGCCGAGCTCGCCCCGGACGAACGCGCCGTCCTGGAGCGGCTGGCCGGCGACCGGCCGGTCGGCCACCTGCCCGATTCGCCGAACGGCGGCGCGTCACCGGCCCGGCGGCTGCTGCAGCGCGGACTGCTCGCCCGCATCGACGCGCTGAACGTCGAGCTGCCCCGCGAGATCGGCCTGCTGCTGCGCGGCGACCGGCCGTACGGCTCGCCGCGCCGTCGCCCGGAGCCCGCCGTCGTCACGCGGGACCCGCAGGTGGTGGACCGGCAGGCCGCCGGTGCCGCGCTGGAGTCGGTCGGGCGCGTCGGGGAGCTGCTCGCGCTCCTGGAGGAGGAGCCGGCCGGGCTGCTGCGCAGCGGCGGGGTCGGCGTGCGCGACCAGAAGCGGCTGGCGAAGACGCTGAAGGTCGCCGAGCCCGACGCCGCCTGGCTGCTGGAGCTGGCGCACGCCGGCGGGCTGCTCGACGTGGGTGGGCCGCACCGGGACGAGTGGCTGCCCACGCGGGCCTACGACGTGTGGCGGGAGCAGGACCTCGCCGACCGCTGGGCGGCGCTCGCGGCCGGCTGGCTCGGCGGTGTCCGGCTGCCCTCGCTGGTGGGGGTGCGCGACCTGGCCGGCAAGGCCGCCAACCCGCTCTCCCCCGACCTGGTGCGGCACACCGCGCCGGCGATCCGCCGGTCGGCGCTGGCCGTGCTCGCCGAGCAGCCGCCGGGTTCGGGGCTGGCGCCCGACGACCTCACCGCGCTGCTGCGCTGGCGCACCCCGCGCCGGGCGGACCGGCTGGCGCCGGTGCCCGACATGCTCGCCGAGGCCGCGCGGCTCGGGGTGCTCGTGGGCGGGGTGCTCTCCACCGGTGGCCGCGGTCTGCTGGCCGCCGGCGAGGACGGCGCCGCCGACGGCATGCGGGGGTTGCTGCCCGAGCCGGTCGACCACGTCCTCGCCCAGCCGGACCTGTCGCTGATCGCGCCGGGACCGCTGGTCGCCGAGCTGGCCGACACGCTGGCCGTCGTCGCCGACGTCGAGTCCTCCGGCGGCGCCACGGTGTTCCGGGTGTCGGAGGGCAGCGTGCGGCGGGCGCTGGACGCCGGCTGGTCGGCGTCGGACCTGCACGACTTCTTCGCCCGGGCGTCCCGCACCCCTGTGCCGCAGGCGCTGGATTACCTCGTCGACGACGTGGCCCGGCAGCACGGGCGGCTGCGGGTCGGGTCGATCGAGTCCTACGTGCGCTCGGACGACCACGGGCTGCTGTCCCAGGTGCTCAGCGACCGGCGCACCGCCGGGGCCGAGCTGCGCCGCCTGGCCCCGGGCGTGCTGGTGAGCGGGCTGGGCGCCGACGAGGTGCTCACCGTGCTGCGCGAGGCCGGGTACGCCCCGGCCGGCGAGCACCCGGGCGGGGCGGTGCTCACCCGGCCGCCGGCCCGGCCGCGCGCAGTGGGCCGCCGCGGCACCGAGCCACCGGCCGCGCCGCGCCCGCTCAGCGGCACCGACCTGGACGCCACGGTGCGGGAGATCCGGGCCGGCGACGCCGCGCTGGCCGCCCGCCGCGGGGAGGCGGTGCGGCAGGTGCCGGGCGTGACGACGGCGTCGACGCTGGAGCTGCTGTCGCGGGCCGTGCGGGAGGGCGTGCCGGTGTGGCTGGGCTACGTGGACGCCCAGGGCAGCGGCAGCCAGCGCGTGGTCCAGCCGGTGTCGCTGGCCGGGGGGTTCCTGCAGGGCTACGACGAACGCCGCGGGGAGAGCCGCACCTTTGCCGTCCACCGGATCACCTCGGTGGCGCTGGTGGAGGGCGACGCGGCCGGCTGAGGCGCGCGGTCTCCGGCACGGCGAACCGTCGGTGCCGCGGCCTACCGTGCCGCCGTGACCGAGACGTTCACCGCCGAGCTCTGGGTGCACGACGGGTCGGCGGGCTGGCACTTCCTCACCCTGCCGCCGGAGGTGGCCGACAAGGTGCGCGAGGCCGGTGCCACGGGCCGCAGCGCGTTCGGCTCCGTGCGCGTCACCGCCACGGTGGGCAGCACCTCGTGGCAGACGTCGCTGTTCCCCGACGCCGGCAGCGGCAGCTACCTGCTCCCGGTCAAGAGGTCGGTGCGGGCGGCGGAGCGGCTCGACGCCGGGGACCGCGTCCGGGTCGAGCTGGCCGTCACGGCTCCGCTGGCACGGCGTAGCGGCGGGTGAACATCCAGCCCAGGTGGGCCGCGAGCCCCGCCAGGTAGCCGCCGACCAGCACCAGCGGCCACGGACCGAGGCCGGGGTCGCCGGCCGTGGCGGCGCGGACGACGAGCCACTGCACCCCGGTGAGGAGCAGGAACGTCCAGGCGCCGATCAGCCACAGGTCCGTCGTGATCATCCCGCGCAGCCGGTCGAGGTTCTCCGCCCGCTTCCAGTACCCCGGGTTCGGCACGTTGACCAGCTCGGGGCGGCACCGGCGGACGAACCGGGCGCAGCCGGCGAAGACCGCCGCCATGGCCAGCCCGAGCACCGCCGCGCCGACCAGGGCCGCGGGCCGGCCGGCCCAGGTGTCCGGCTCGCCGCCGGGGCCGAAGTGGACGGGCACCCGGTCGGGCAGCCGCGTCCACGCCCACACCCAGACCGCGGCGTACAGCGCCGCTGCGGCGGCGAACCAGCTCCTCGACCGCATCCCGGCAACCTAACCCCCGGCGGCTGCGCCGGAGCCGGGCCGTCGTGCGGGGGAAGGCCGTGTCGTCCCCCGGCGTTACCGTGGTCAGTCCGGTGCGCCCGCCGCGCCGCCGCCCCCGATCGAAGGACTCCCCCGCGTGAACGACGGTCCGCTCATCGTCCAGTCGGACAAGACCCTGCTGCTCGAGGTCGACCACCCGCTGGCCCGCGACTGCCGGGCGGCGATCGCGCCGTTCGCCGAGCTGGAGCGCTCCCCCGAGCACGTGCACACCTACCGGGTGACGCCGCTGGCGCTGTGGAACGCGCGCGCCGCCGGCCACGACGCCGAGCAGGTCGTGGACGCGCTGGTGCGCTACTCGCGCTACCCGGTGCCGCACGCGCTGCTGGTCGACATCGCGGACACCATGGACCGGTTCGGCCGGCTGACGCTGCAGAACCACCCGGTGCACGGGCTGGTGCTGTCCAGCACGGACCGCGCGGTGCTGGAGGAGGTCATCCGGTCGAAGAAGGTCGCCCCGATGCTGGGCGCCCGCATCGACGCGGACTCCGTCGTCGTCCACCCCTCGGAGCGCGGGCGGCTGAAGCAGGCGCTGCTCAAGGTGGGCTGGCCGGCCGAGGACCTCGCCGGCTACGTGGACGGCCAGGCGCACCCGATCTTCCTGGACCAGGAGGACTGGCAGCTGCGCGACTACCAGCAGGAGGCCGTCGACGGCTTCTGGGCCGGCGGCTCGGGCGTCGTCGTCCTGCCCTGCGGGGCCGGCAAGACGCTGGTCGGCGCCGCGGCGATGGCCGAGGCCAAGGCGACCACGCTGATCCTGGTGACCAACACCGTCTCCGGGCGGCAGTGGAAGCGCGAGCTCATCGCCCGCACCACGCTGACCGAGGAGGAGATCGGCGAGTACTCCGGCGAGCGCAAGGAGATCCGCCCGGTCACGATCGCGACCTACCAGGTGATCACCACCCGCCGGAAGGGCGAGTACCGGCACCTGGACCTGTTCGACGCGCAGGACTGGGGCCTGATCGTCTACGACGAGGTGCACCTGCTGCCCGCGCCGATCTTCCGGCTGACCGCTGACCTGCAGTCCCGCCGCCGGCTGGGGCTGACCGCGACGCTGGTGCGCGAGGACGGGCGGGAGGACGACGTCTTCTCGCTCATCGGGCCGAAGCGCTACGACGCGCCGTGGAAGGACATCGAGCAGCAGGGCTACATCGCGCCGGCCGAGTGCGTCGAGGTGCGGGTGGCGCTCGACGACGAGGAGCGGATGACCTACGCCGTCGCCGAACCGGAGGAGCGCTACCGGATCGCCGCCACGGCGCAGTCGAAGCTGCCGGTGATCCGCCGGGTGCTGGAGCGGCACCCAGACGAGCAGAAGCTCGTGATCGGCGCTTACCTCGACCAGCTCGAGGCGCTGGGCGAGGCCCTCGACGCCCCGGTCATCCAGGGGTCGACGACGAACAAGGAGCGCGAGCGCCTCTTCCAGGCGTTCCGCATCGGCGAGATCAAGACTCTCGTCGTCTCCAAGGTCGCCAATTTCTCCATCGACCTGCCCGAGGCCGCCGTCGCCGTGCAGGTGTCGGGGACGTTCGGGTCGCGCCAGGAGGAGGCGCAGCGGCTCGGCCGGGTGCTGCGGCCCAAGGCCGACGGCCGGCAGGCGCACTTCTACACGGTGGTCAGCCGCGACACCCTCGACAGCGAGTACGCCGCGCACCGGCAGCGCTTCCTCGCCGAGCAGGGCTACGCGTACACGATCGTCGACGCCGGCGACCTGGCCGGCCCAGGCGAGGTCAACGGGCCCGACTGGGTGGACGAGCCGGCCGACTGACGGTCTCTGCCGGTCCCCTTCGGCTTCAGTCGGGGTAACGACTCGCCGATCACGCGGGGGTGGAGCTCCACTCCGGGGGGACGCCGGCGACGGCCAGGTGCCGGTTGGCCTACGGGTACGGCCCCCCGCGACGGGGCCGGCTCGAGTTGTCCCCTGTGCGGCCGACCTGGCGCCGGCTCCGCGAGGAGGTCGACCTCACCGGCGCATCGCCGGTCGCCTCGTCGGTACTCTTCGATCACCCGGACGGACCGGCGGATCTGCTGCTGCAGCTCCGCGACGGTGACTCGGTGCAGTTGCGCCTGGCGACCCCTGACGCGCTCGAACTGACCCGCCTGCTCGCGGCAGGTGTGCCAGGGGGCTCCGCCGCTCCTGAACCGGCACCGATCCGGCGCAGGCCGCCCCGCGGCGCGGCCGCGATCGCCGTCATGCTCACCGGAGTCCTCTACGTCGGCTTCTACGTCCTCATGGCCGCCACCGGATACGCGGCGACCGCAACGGTCACCGGCGAGGACCGTGATGGGGACGGCTTCTGCGACGTGGTGTGGGAGGACGCCGCCGGTCAGCGGCACAGCGGCGAGTGCAGCTGCTCCGACGAGTCGGCAGGGAGCACCATCGACGTCCTCGTATCCGGCTGGCCTTTCCCCGATGAGGCCATCACGCCGGGCGACTTCGCCCTCGAGACGCTCGTCGTAGGAATTCCGCTGTGCGGCTTCGGCGGGGTGCGGCTGCTGTTCGTGCGGAGACGAGCAGCGCGATGGCGCACCGATCTGGCGTCGACATCGTCACCGGATACGGCGCAGCCGTTGCCGCGGGCTGCCGAGGCAGCTGCGACGCACCGGGCTCTGGCCCGCACCCGCCGTCGGACCATGGGGGTCTTCGCCCTCGGGATCCTCTCCCTCACGGGCTTCGTGGTGAGCGCGAGCGTCGTCTTCGACCAGAGTGCGGAGCTTCGCGCATCCGGCGAGCAGACGGTCGGCACCATCGAAGAAATCCGTCCCAGGCAGGGCCTCACGACGGGCAGCGCACTCATCCGTTACCGGGTCGATGGCGTGGAGAGGTACGAGACGGTGGCCCTGGGTGACTACACCGACCGCTACTCCGAGAACCAGACCGTCACTGTCCACTACGACGCGGCGGATCCAGGCCACATGACGATCGACGACCAGGACAACCAACCCTCGTGGTCGGTCCTACCCATGATCGTCGCCCTGGTGGGCGGGCTCGGGATGGTCTGGCTGGCCGGACACCGCTGGGTGCGTGGTCTCCGCGTCGAGCGGCTGCTCTGGGAGCGACCGTGGGAGCGGGTCCGTGCGGACGTCGCAACCCACGGTGCGGGGCTGGTGGTGCGCCTGGACGACGGATCGGTGTGGCGCTCTGGACGGTCGCCCGGTTGGCGACGGCGTGAAAACGGTGAGGACCTGCCAACGACCGGGCACGAGGATGACGACGTGGACGACCGGTCCTTCTGGTGGGTCTCCGACGGCACCAGGGCCGTCTTCGCCCGCGACCGGAGCGGTCCGTTCGTCCGCACGCGTCGTAGCCGCTGACCTCGTCCTCAGAACGGCGGTGGCGATGTCGCCGCCACCAGACCGCTCGGTGTGGTGACCGTCAGGGTGCCGTCCGGTGCGAGCTCGTGCTGCCACCCGGGGGCCTGGTGCTTGCCGCGGTGGTGCGACGTGCAGTAGCCGACGAGGTTGGTCGCCGCAGTGGGTCCGTCGGGGTACGGGCGGTCGTGGTCGAGCTCGCCGCCGCGTGGAACGGGCCGGCGGCAGCCGGGGAAGCGGCAGCGCCGGTCGCGGGCGCGAAGGTAGCGGTCGAGCGCGGCGCCCGGCCGGTAGCCGTCGGTGGGTGGCGGTGGGCCGAGCCCGGGCCGGCCGGTCAGGTCGTGATCGCACCCGGCCGGGTCGCGGCGGCAGGCGGCGTCCCCGCAGACGGCCAGCCGGGTGAGCATCGGCGCATCGGTGAGCGCCAGCAGGGCCCCGGTCAGCTCGTCGACCAGGGCGATGCGCGGCCGGTCGGCGAGGCCGCCGCCGCCGGTGCGGTGCAGCAGGTCGGCCAGGGCCACGCGCTGCTGCTGGGCCGCCGCGGTCAACGCGGTGATCGCATCGGGTGCCGCAGACGCCCGGCCCCCGGGGCCGGCTTGCCACGCCTCCTCGTCGTCCGCGTCGGCGAGCCGCGCGGCCGCGACCGCACGCTGCGCCCGCCCGACGGCGCGCTCCAGGTCGAGCAGCGCCGCGCCTGCGACATCGACGGCACGATCGGCCGCCGCCCACGTGCCGACGGCAGGCTGAGGATGTACCTCGGACCCGGGACCGTCGTCGGCCGGTGAGGTGGAGCGGGCGCGCGCACCGTCGCCGGGCGCGGGTCCGTCGGACCACCATGCGTCGAGGGGCGGTGCCGCACCGGCCCGCGGCGGGTCGAACACGCCCATGTCCACCGGTGAGGGCATGCGGTGGAAGCGGGCCTGCTCGGCCCAGTAGCGTTCCATCTCCGCCTCCGGCGGCTCCTCCGCACCGCCCCACTCAGCGAGGACGAGCGCCTCGGAGGCTGCCCACCAGTCGGCGAAGGCCTCCTCCTCCGTGGGCCAGGCGGCGCGTGCCGGGGTGGGTGGCGCGACGGACGGAGCAACGACCGGTGCGGCTTCCTCCGCAGCGGCGTCGGGGAGCAGCCCCAGGGCACGGGCGAGCGCCCGCACCATCTCCGCCGGGACCACCTGCCCGGAGATCTCACCCGGCTCGTCGCCGCCCAGCAGGGTGCGCACCCCGGCGACCACGGTCAGCTGCGCGGTCACCGGCGGCATCTCGTGCTCCCCGGGCCGCAGGACGAGGTCGAGCAGGCAGTCGGCCATCTTCTGCCCACGGGTGCGCTGGTCATCGGGGCCGGTGTCGAGGGCGTCGGCGTACCGACCCAGGGCGTCCAGCAGCGCCTGGGCCTCGGGCACCGTGAGCAGCGCGCTCAGCACCGCCGTCCCGTCCGCGGTGCCCGGCCGCACGGAGACGCCGCGGTCGCGCAGCGCTCGGGCCAGCCGGCCGGCCGCGTCGCGCGCATCGCGCCGGAGGACCACACGCCGCGCCTTGTCACCCAGCTGCGCCGGGGTGGTGGTGGTCCGCCGGCCGACCCAGGCGAGCAGTTCGGCCTCCACCTCGGCGCGGACCTTCGGGTCCGCGATCGGCGCGACGGTGCCGAGCATCGGCCACAGGTGCCCGTCGTGCAGTGCGCCCGATTCGAGGGCCTGCAGCGTCCCGGGCAGCCGGTGCACGAGCGTCAAGGACCGGGTGAGCAGCGCTTCGGCCGACTGCGAAGTGCGGGACAGGGCGACGGCGAGTTCCTGGGTGGCCCACTCGCTGACGTCGGCGAGCACCTCCGGCCTGGAGGCCCGGCGATCGGCGCTCATGGCGCCCGGCTCGCCCGGCTGCCGGTCCACGGACGCCGGACGGGCCGCCGCGAACTCGGCCACCGCCCGGGCGCGCAGCGCGGTCTGCCGGCCGATCTCCCGGTCGGCGGCCTGCACCGCGCCGAGCGGCCCGGTCGCCCAGCCGACCGCAGGCGCACCCGGTGGGGCACTGGTCGTCGTCCCGGCGTCTGACATGCTCCGAACATACGTTCGACCACCGACAATTCCGCGCGACCGCTCCTGCGTCAGGACCGGGTCGCGACCAGGTCCAGACCCATGAGCACCTCGTCCCGCCGGTCGTCGGGGGTGATCTGCAGAGCGCCGGGCCAGCGACCGGTCACCGTCCAGCCATACCGGCCGTAGAAGGCCTCGAGCCCCATGCCGCCGCGCACCTCCAGCCGGAGCGCGTCCAGGCCCAGGTCACCCCGCGCCGCGCGGGCCACCTCGGCCATCAGCGCGCCACCGACCCCCATCCCGCGCGCGGGCAGCGCCGTCTGCACGTGGGTCACGCGGGCCCAGTGCGCCGTCACGGGATCGGCGTTGCCGGTCAGCACGAGCCACCCAGCCACGTCTTCCCCCCGCGTGGCGACGAGGAGCCGCTGGAGCTGGGGATCGAGGCCGGCGACGAGCCGGTCGACGACGGGACGCACCACGTCGTCACCGACGGGCAGCCGCTGGGCGAAGCCGACCGCTCCCCCGGCGTTCGCGACATCGCGCCAGCACGACGTGAGCTGGGAGCACAGGCCTTCCCCCACCTCGCCCGGCGTCGTGCACCACCGCAGAACCGGCTCGTCGATCACGCCCGGTAGCCTGGCAGGACACCCGGTTGTCATCTGCACCGGGTTTGCCACGCCGACCGGCGGGGGCACCGGCGGGCCATGGACGCGGACATCACGCTGCGGGTCGACGGCGAGACCCGCCGGCTGACCGTCGACACCCGCACCTCCCTGCTCGACGCGCTGCGCGAGCGGCTGGGCAACACCAGCCCGAAGAAGGGCTGCGACCACGGACAGTGCGGGGCCTGCACGATCCTGCTCGACGGGCAGCGGGCGCTCTCCTGCCTCGCGCTCGCGGTCGCGCACGACGGCGCGGAGATCACCACCGCCGACGGGCTGGCCCGCGACGGCGAGCTGCACCCGGTGCAACGGGCCTTCCTGGAGCGGGACGCCTTCCAGTGCGGCTACTGCACCCCGGGCCAGGTCTGCTCGGCGGTCGGCGTCATCGAGGAATTCGAGAAGGGCTGGCCCAGCCACGTCACCGAGGACCTCACCAGCGAGCCGGAGATGACGCACGACGAGGTCGCCGAGCGGATGAGCGGCAACCTGTGCCGCTGCGCCGCCTACGTGAACATCACGCCCGCCGTCCAGGAAGCGGCTGGCCGGTGAAGCCGTTCACCTTCGCGAAGCCCGGCGACGTCGCCGAGGCGGTCCGCGACGTCGCCGCCGAGCCGAACGCCGTCTTCCTCGCCGGCGGCACCAACCTGGTCGACCACCTGCGCCTCGGCGTCGCCCGGCCCGACCTGGTCGTCGACGTCCGCACCCTGACCTCCCGCGAGATCACCGACCTCGACGACGGCGGGCTGCGCCTCGGCGCCGCCAGCACCAACAGCGAGGTCGCCGCCGACGGCCGGGTCCGGGAGCGCTACCCGGTGCTCGCCCAGGCCCTGCTGGCCGGTGCCACCGGGCAGCTGCGGAACATGGCGACCACCGGGGGCAACCCGCTGCAGCGCACCCGCTGCCCGTACTTCCAGGACGTCACGACGCCCTGCAACAAGCGCGAGCCAGGTACCGGCTGCTCCGCGGTCGGCGGCTACGTGCGCTACCACGCGATCCTCGGGACGCCGGGTGCGCTGCCGGATCCGACCGCCCCCGAGACCTGCATCGCCACCCACCCCTCCGACATGGCCGTCGCGCTCGCCGCGCTCGACGCGCGGGTACACACCCTCGGCCCGGCCGGCGTCCGCACCATCCCGTTCACGGACCTGCACCGGCTCCCCGGCGACGACCCGTCGCGGGACACGGTGCTGGAGCACGGCGAGCTGATCACCGCGATCGACCTGCCGCCGCTGTCCGCGGGGACGCGGAGCGCCTACCGGAAGGTGCGCGACCGGGCCTCGTACGCCTTCGCGCTCGTGAGCGTCGCGGCCGTGGTGCACGACGGCGACGTCCGCATCGCGCTCGGCGGGGTGGCGCACAAGCCGTGGCGGGCGTCCCGCGCCGAGGAGATCCTGCGCGGGCAGCCGCTCACCGACGACGCCGTCCGGGCCGCGATGGACGCCGAACTCGCGGCCGCCCAGCCGCAGCCCGGCGTCGAGGGCGGCAACGGCTTCAAGATCCCGCTCGTCACCCGCACCGTCGCCGCCACCCTGCGCACGCTGACCGAGGAGCAGTCATGACCGACCTGCTGGAGCCGCGCGCGATCGGGCAGGGGCTGGTCCGGCGCGACGGCGAGGCCAAGGTGCGGGGCACCGCGACCTACGCCGTCGAGACGCCGGTGGAGAACCCCGCCTACTGCCACCCGGTGCAGGCGACCGTCGCCCGCGGCCGCGTGACCGCCATGGACACCACGGCGGCCGCGGCCCTCGACGGGGTGCTGCGGATCCTCACCCCGTTCGACGCCGAGCGGCTGGCGAGCACCGAGGACGCCGAGTACGCCGTCCTGCAGAGCGACGAGGTGGCCTTCCGCGGGCAGCCGATCGGGGTGGTGGTCGCGGAGACCTCCGAGGTCGCCCGACAGGCCGCCGACGCGATCCGCGTGACCTACGACGAGCAGCCGCACGACGCCGAGCTCGCCGTCGACCGGGACGACCTCTACAAGCCGGAGAAGGTCAACGCCGGCCACCAGACCGACACCGCGGAGGGCGACGTCGCCGCGGCGATGGCCACCGCGGAGGTGACGCTGCAGCGCACCTACTCGACGGCGATGTACCACAACAACCCCCTGGAGCCGCATGCGACGACGGCGCTGTGGGACGCCGAGGCGCAGTTCCTGACCCTGTGGGACTCCACCCAGGGCGTGCACCCCGACCGCGCCGCGGTCTGCGAGGTGTTCGGCCTGGAGCAGGAGCAGGTGCGGGTGGTCTGCCCGTACGTGGGCGGCGGGTTCGGCTCCAAGGGGCAGCCGCACGCCAACGTCATGCTCGCGACGATGGCCGCCCGCGCGCTGCCCGGCCGGCCGGTGAAGCTCGCGCTCACCCGGCAGCAGATGTTCTTCCTGGCCGGTTACCGCACGCCGACGATCCAGCAGATGCAGCTGGCCGCCGACCGCCGCGGCCGGCTCCAGGCGATCGCGATCGACGTCGTCGAGCAGACCTCGCGGATCAAGGAGTTCGCGGAGCAGACCGGCGTCCCCGCCCGGATGATGTACGCCTCACCCAGCCGGCGGAGCACCCACCGGCTGGCCGCCCTCGACGTCCCGGTGCCCTCCTGGATGCGCGCGCCCGGAGAGTGCCCGGGCATGTTCGGCCCCGAGGTCGCCATGGACGAGCTGGCCGAGGAGCTGGGCATCGACCCGATCGAGCTGCGGATCCGCAACGAGCCCGAGGTCGACCCGGAGACGGGCAAGCCCTGGTCGAGCCGCAACCTGGTGCGCTGCCTGCGCGAGGGGGCCGAGCGCTTCGGCTGGGCCGACCGCCCGCGCGGACGGCGGGAGGGGAACTGGCTCGTCGGGTACGGGGTCGCGTCCTCGGTCTACCCGACGATGCGCCAGGCCACCTCGACGGCGAACCTGCGCTTCGAGGGCGGCCGCTACATCGCCGAGATCGGCGCCGCCGATCTCGGGACCGGGGCCTGGACGATCCTGCCGCAGATCACCGCCGACGCCCTCGGGGTGGACGTCGCCGACGTCGAGGTGCGGATCGGCGACACCCGCTACCCGGTCGCGTCGGTGGCCGGGGGTTCCTCGGGGACGAACACCTGGGGCTCGGCGCTCGTGGTGGCCGCGCGCGCGTTCCGCGACAAGTTCGGCGGGGCGCCGGCGGACGGCGACGAGGTCTCCGGCGACGTCGACCAGGCCGCCAAGGACGACGCGCACGCCCCCTACGCGTTCGGCGCCCAGTTCGTGGAGGCGCGGGTGGACGTCGACACCGGCGAGATCCGGGTGCCGCGCATGCTCGGCGTCTTCGGCGTCGGCCGGGTGATCAACCCGACCACCGCCCGCTCGCAGCTCATCGGCGGGATGACGATGGGGCTGTCGATGGCGCTGCACGAGAACAGCGTCTGGGACTCCCGGATCGGGCAGGTGGCCAACCACGACCTGGCCGAGTACCACATCACCGTCAACGCCGACGTCGGCGAGATCGAGGCGGTGTGGCTCGACGAGCACGACCCCTACGTCAACGTGATGGGCGCCAAGGGGATCGGTGAGATCGGTATCACCGGAGCGGCGGCGGCGGTCGTCAACGCCGTGCACGCGGCGACCGGCGTGCGGGTGCGGGACCTCCCGGTGACGCTCGACAAGGTCCTCGCGGGGCTGCCCTGACCCCTGCGTCGGGCGGGACCGGCGTGACGTGACGAGTCGGTCCGGCACGCCGGTGATCCGCGCCATACCGTCGTGACGCCGGACGTGAACGCGCTGGTCAGCGACTCGTCCGGGCTTTCCCATACGTCGCGGCGGCGGTGGCGCGCGGGAGGACCCCGTTGGGCGTGTTGCCCCGCCGCCGATCAGAATGGGCCCCGACATGGCGACTGCAGCAGCAGCGGCGGCCCGGGCCCCGCAGACGACCAGCCGACCGCTCCGGGCATGGCAGCAGGCCGCCCTCAGCCAGTACGAGGAGGCCTCCCCCAAGGACTTCCTCGTCACCGCTACGCCGGGCGCCGGCAAGACGACCTTCGCCCTGACCCTGGCGGCGCGGCTGCTGTCCCGGCGCGAGGTCGCCCGCGTCGTCGTCGTCGCCCCCACCGACCACCTGCGCCTGCAGTGGGCCGAGGCCGCCGACGCGATGGGCATCGTCCTCGACCCGAACCTGACCAACGCCGTCGGCCCGGTGCGCGCCGGCACCCAGGGCTACGTCACCACCTACGCGCAGGTCGCGGGCAAGCCGATGCTGCACGCCGCCCGCGCCACCGCGGTCAAGTCGCTGGTCATCCTCGACGAGGTGCACCACGCCGGTGACGGCCTCTCCTGGGGCGAGGCGGTCGAGGAGGCCTACGGCATGGCCGCCCGCCGGCTGTGCCTGACCGGGACGCCGTTCCGCACCAAGCCCGACGAGCGCATCCCCTTCGTCCGCTACGAGGAGGACACCTTCGAGGGCGAGGCGGGCGGTCTGGTCAGCCGCGCCGACTACACCTACGGCTACAAGGAGGCGCTGGCCGACAACGTCGTCCGCCCCGTCGTCTTCGCCGCCTACACCGGCACCTCGCGCTGGCGGAACTCCGCCGGCGAGGTGGTCGCCGCCTCGCTCTCCGAGGCCGGCACCAAGTCGGTGGAGATGCAGGCCTGGCGCACCGCGCTGGACCCCAAGGGCCAGTGGGTGCCGCACGTCATCGCCGCGATGGACGACCGGATCACCCACCTGCGCGAGGAGGGCGGCATGCCCGACGCCGCCGGGCTGATCCTCGCCAGCGACCAGGACGACGCCCGCGACTACGCCAAGATCGTGCGCCGCGTGACCGGCAAGGCGCCGGAGCTGATCCTGTCGGACGACCCGAAGGCGTCGAAGAAGATCGAGAAGTTCGCCACCGGGACCGCACGGATCGCCGTCTGCGTGCGGATGATCTCCGAGGGCGTCGACGTCCCGCGCGCCGCCGTCCTCGCGTGGATGACCTCCTACCGGACGCCGCTGTTCTTCGCCCAGGCCGTCGGCCGCGTCGTCCGCTCCCGCTCGCCGCACGAGTCGGCGACCGTCTTCCTCCCCGCCGTCCGCCCGCTGCTGTCGCTGGCCGCCTCCATGGAGGAGCAGCGCAACCACGTCATGCCGCCGCCCCGGAGCCAGCCGGACGAGGAGCTCGAGGCGCTCGACCTGCCGCCGCGGGAGCCGCGCGAGGGCGAGATGAAGCAGTGGGAGGCGCTCGAGGCCGACGCCCGCTTCGCCCACGTCCTGCACGGTGGGACGGCGCACACCGGTGCGGGGGGCCCGGCGACCGTCGTCGCCCCCGAGGAGGAGGACTTCCTCGGCATCCCCGGGCTGCTCACCCCCGAGCAGACGGCGTCGCTGCTGGCCAAGCGGGACGACGAGCTGCGGCTGCGCATCGCGGCGAGCCACCGGAACGACGCCGACGACTTCATGGTCGTCGAGGACCACCCCGACGAGGACGACGCCGGCCGCTCGTGGCGCGACGCCGCCGAGCTGCGCCGGGAGATCAACAAGCTGGTCAACCGCGTCGCCGCACGGACCTCGCAGCCGCAGGCCGTGGTGCACACCCAGCTGCGCCAGCAGGTGCCCGGGCCGCCGTCGGCGTCGGCGTCGGTCGACGTGCTCCGCGCCCGCCGCGAGCGCCTGCGCACGATGCTCTGACGCGGACCGCTCAGCTCTCGACCGGGGGCACGTCCGTCCGGACGAGCCGGAGGCGCTCCGGCGGGATCACGCCTGGGAAGTACTCGTATCCCTCCCCCGAGGTCAGCAAGTCCGCGGGGTCGACGTCCTCCACGGCCCAGACGTCGACCGGACCGCCGGTGTTGTTCATGGCGACGAAGTAGTCCGCCGTCCACTCGTCGGGGGCGAGGAAGCAGCCTTCCTGCTCCGGCACCGGGCTGCCCGCGATCCCCGGGGTATCGCCCATCCGCCGCCAGTCCAGGCCGTGGGCCTGGATCGACGCCCGGTTCCGCGACGAGGTGACGTGGAACATCACCCGTCGACCAGGAGACCGCGGGCCGCGGCGATCGCGACCGCTTCGGTGCGGCCGCCCGCGCCGAGCTTGGCCAGGATGTTGCTGACGTGCACGCTCGCGGTCTTCTCGCTGATGTAGAGCTCCGCACCGATCTGCCGGTTGGTGCGTCCCTTCGCCAGCAGCGCGAGCACCGACTGCTCACGCGGGGTGAGCACCGTGGAGACGTCCACCAGCCGGACGCCGGGGACGTCGAGCCGGCCCCGCCGGACCAGCGCCTCGACCGCCGTGCGCAGCGGCGCGGCACCCAGCCGGACGGCGACCTCGTGCGCGGCGCGCGCCTCGACCGCGGCCCCGGCCCGGTCGTCGGTGGCCAGCAGCGCCTCGGCCAGCCGCCACCGCGACCTCGCCTCCTCGTACACGTGCCCGTAGCCGAACGCCTCGACCGCCGCCTGCCACAGCTCCGGCGCGGCCTTCCCCGCCAGCCGCGCCTGCTCCGCGTGCGCCCGCGCCTGCCAGGCCAGGCCCTCGACGCCCATCCCGCCCACCGAGCGCTCGAACACCTCGACCGCCGAGCGGGCGATCCCCACCAGCTCCTCACCGCGGCGCACCCAGCCGTCGGCGGTGGCGTGATCCCCCGCCAGGCCGGCCGCGCAGGCCGCGTCGGCGGCCGCACCCAGCGCGGTGGCGACCAGCCGCAGCACCCCGAGGTGGTCGAACGGCCACACCTGGCGCAGCCGGGCGCTGGTGGCCACGGCGACGGCGACGGCGGTCTCCGGGTCGCCCGCCCAGCCGGCCAGGTCGATCTCGGCCGCCCCCGTGACCAGCGAGAGCAGGAAGTGGGTGTTCGACCGCTCGACCAGCGACCGTGCCCACGCCAGCCGGTCCCGTGCCGCCGGGTCGCCCCGGCCGACCAGCACGAGCAGCGCGGCGGCACGCACGTGCGCCGCCATCTCCGGCACCCGGGCGAGCAGGTCGGCCTCGGCCAGGCTGGCGTCCCACTCCCCCGCCGTGTAGAGCGCCGTCACCCGCAGGTGCCGCAGCCCGGCCGGGTAGGTGGCCCACTCGACGCCCAGCCCCCGGGCCCGCTCGGTCGCCTGCTCGGTCAGCGCCAGCGAGCCCGCCACGTCGCCGGCCTCGAACCGGTCGATGGCGAGGTTGAACCAGGCCCGCATCTCCACGTCCACGTCACCGGAGCGCCGGGCACGCTCCAGCGCCTCGCTCAGGCGACGCCGCACCGCCTCGACGTCCGCGGCCGGGCGGGAGCGCACCTGCGAGACGGCGGTGTCCGACCACGCACCGTCCAGCCCCAGGACGTCGGCCGCCGCGAGCGCCTCCTCCGCGGCCGCGTCGCCCTCGGCGAGCAGGTTCAGGGCGAAGCACATACGCGCATGCGTGGCCGCCGCCCAGGTGCGCACCTCCGACGGCGGGTCGGCCGGCACCAGGGCCATGGCGGCGCTGCTCTCGCGGTGCCCGCCGGTGTGGTCGTCGAGCCGGACCAGCGCCTGCGCGAGCGTGTAGTGCAGGCGGGCCCGCGTCACCGGGTCGCCGTCGGGCCCCACCAGTTCCAGCGCCGCGCGGAGCAGTGCCACCGCGCGGTGCAGCTCGCCCGCGGTGCGGGCGGCGGCGGCCGTCTCCACCAGCAGCGCCACCTGGTCGCGGCCGGCCCGCGCCGCCGCGTCGGCGACCGCCGGCCACAGGGCGAGCGCCGCCTCCAGGTGCTGCAGCTGCTCGGCCGGGGCGCCCACGCAGCAGGCGGCGACGGCGGCCTCCAGCGAGGCGCTGAACGCACCCGGCAGGTCGTTGCTCTCCCGCGCGTGGTGGGCGCGCTCGGCGGCGGTGCCGGCGTCGGGGTGGGCGCCCAGGTAGCCGGCGATCGCCGCGTGCAGCCGCACCCGCTCCCCCGGCAGGAGGTCGGCCAGCACGGCCTCGCGCAGCAGCGCGTGCCGGAAGCGGTAGCGGCCGTCGTCGGAGACGACGAGGAGGTGGTGGTGCACGACCTCGGCGAGCGCCCGGTCGAGCTCGTCGGGCGCCAGCTCGCCGATCGCGGCGACCAGTTCGTGGCGCACCTGGCGCCCGGCGACCGCGGCCACCCGCAGCACCCGCTGCGCCGCCGGGGAGCGCTGCTCGACCCGGGCCAGCAGCACGTCGGCCAGCGCCAGCGGCAGCGCCTCGCCCTGCAGGCCCGCGGCGAGCAGCTCCTCGGCGTAGAAGGCGTTGCCCTCGGCCCGGGCGACGACGTCGTCCACGGTGCTCTCCGCGATACCGCCGGTCGCCCCCGCGAGCGTGCGCACCAGCTCCCCCACCGCGCCGTCCGGGAGCGGCGCCAGGTCGATGCGCTCCACACCGGGCAGCCGCACCAGCTCGGCGAGCAGGGGGCGCAGCGGGTGGCGGCGGTGCAGGTCGTCGGCGCGGTAGGAGACGACGACGGCGATCGGCTCCTCGACCAGCCGGGCCAGCAGGTAGCGCAGCAGGTCGCGGCTGGAGCGGTCGGCCCAGTGCACGTCCTCGAGCACGAGGAGCAGCGGGCCGGTGGCGGCGACCTCGCACAGCAGCCCGGCGACCGACTCGAACAGCTGCAGCCGCCCGTCGTCGACCGGCTGGGGCGCGGCCCGGTGCGGCAGCGGGCGGCCGAGGTCCTGCCCCTCGCCGGGCGGCGGCACCGGCACCGGGGCGCCCGGCCGACCCGAGACCAGGCCGGTGAGGACCGGGTTGTGCCGGGTCGCGGGGGCGAGCTCCGGGTCGGCCGCGAGCGGGCGCAGCAGGTCGACGAACGGCAGGTAGGGCAGGCCGACGTCGCCGAGGTCGACGCAGTGCCCGGTGAGCACCCGCAGCCCGCGCTCGGCCGCCCGCCGGCCCAGCTCGTCGAGCAGCCGGGTCTTGCCCACGCCGGCGTCGCCGGCGAGCAGCGCTGCGCACGCCCGGCCGGCGACGGCCCGTTCGACGTGCGCGAGCAGGCGGGCGAGCTCCTCGGCCCGGCCCACCAGCGGGGCGTCGTCCCAACGTGACACGGCTGGCATCGTGGCACGCGGGGACGACAGGACTCCCCCGGATCCGCTCCGACCGGCTGCGCTCAGCGAGAACGCCGCCGGCGGCGCATCCACGGACCGCGCCCGGTGCGGGCGCCACGGCTGAGCGCCTGGAGCACCTCCCGGCGGTAGGCGAGCTCCGCGTCCAGGCCTGGGTTCGGGTAGTGCATGGTCATGGCCGTCCCTTCCTCGTCCGTGCTGACGGGAGGAACGGTCGTGCTGAGGGGTGCTGCGCGGCATCGGTCGGCCGGGCAGTCCCACGGCGCCGGGCGGGGCTGAGGCCCCCTCACGACGATCGGCCCCACCCTGAGGTGGGGCCGATCGGGGATGAGGTCCGGACCGGATGACGGCCGCCTCGCGGCGAAAAGCACAACACGGCTCCAGGCCCCCGACCGAGGTCGGGGCGGTAGTCCGTGAAGGCGTAACCAAATGGCACCCGGGGGCACGATGCACCCGGCCCGGACGTCTTCGAGGCTACCCGCGCTCCCCGGCGCGACACCCGCCCGGCGGCAATTTTCAGTTGAAGCCGCGCTCGTCCTGCTTCAGCGCCGTGTCGACGGTGAGCGCCGAGGCGATGACCATGCTGGCCAGCGGCTCGGGCAACCGGTAGTGCACCAGGACGACGTAGCGGTCGGCCGTGGTGAACATGGTCCGGGCCAGCCCCTCCCACTTCTTCGTGATCCGCGTGACCTCGACGCCGGCGGCGTCGGTGACGGCGAAGTCCCAGGCGCGCCAGTTCTCCGCCTGGATCGCGCCCACGAGCTGCCCGCCGGCCACCAGGTCGAAGCGGATCCGGCCGAAGACGTTGGCCTGCACGATCTCGCCGACGGGCGTCCCGTCGGGCCGCTCCACGACCACCCGCGAGCGCATGAGCTTCGCCGGTCGGGTGAGCACCAGCACCGGCCCGCGCGCGTCGCGCACCTCCAGCCGGTGGGTGAGGAACTGGTCGAGGCTGGAGACCAGCCGCACCGCCTTCTTCAGCGAGCTCTGCCCCACCTGCACGACGGCGCCGATCTGCTGACCGTTGCCGTCGAGGACGGCGTACTCGTTGGTGAGCTCGATCAGCTTGGTCTTCTGGTTCACCAGCAGGACCGGCTGGTCGTACAGCGAGGGGCCTGCTCCCGGTGGCTGCTGCGGCGGAGGCGACGGCGTGGCCTGCTGGACGTGCTCGGACCAGCCCTGGCCGTCCCACCAGCGGGTGCCCTGGCCGCCGGCGGGATCGGGGTACCAGCCGGGCGGCGGCGGGGGTTGGCTCACGGCGGTCACGCTAACGCCGCTGCCCCGCACCGCCCGGCACCCGCGTGCCAGACTCCGACCGTGGCCGACCTGACCGACGTCGAGGCCCGGGTCCTCGCCGCCGTCGACGAGCGGTGGGCGGTGGAGCGGCTCTGCGCGCTGATCGCCGTCCCGTCCGTCGGCGGCACGGCCGCCGAGAGCGAGGTCCAGCACCTGCTCGCCGGCTGGCTCGACGAGCTCGGCTGCGACGTCGACCGCTGGCCGATCGACCTCGCCGAGGCCGCGACCGCCCCCGGCGCCCCCGGGCAGGAGGTGGTGCGCACCGAGGCCTGGGGCGTCGTCGGCACGCTCGGCGGCGACGGCACCCCGGCGCTGGTGCTCTCCGGCCACACCGACGTCGTCCCGCCCGGCGACCTCGGGCTGTGGGGCGGCGACCCGTTCGTCCCCCGGTTCGCCGACGGCGCGGTGCACGGGCGCGGGGCCTGCGACATGAAGGCCGGCGTCGCCGCCTGCCTGGTCGCCGTGCACGCCCTGCGGACGGCGGGGGTGCGCCTGGCCCGGCCGCTCGCCCTGCACGGTGTGGTGGGCGAGGAGGACGGCGGTCTCGGCGCGTGGGCCACCCTGCGGCGCGGCCACACCGGCGAGCTGTGCGTCATCCCCGAACCCACGGCGCAGGCCGTGGTGACGGCGCACGCCGGGGCGCTCACCTTCCGGCTGGAGATCACCGGGCACGCCGCGCACGCCGCCATGCGCGACCGCGGGGTGAGTGCGGTGGAGCTGTTCGCGCACGTGCACGCCGCGCTGCTCGCATTCGAGGCCGAGCGGCAGCGGGACGCCGATCCGCGCTTCGGCGACGCCCGGTTCCCCTACGGCATCTCCCTCGGCCGGGTGCAGGCCGGCGACTGGGCGAGCTCGGTGCCCGACCGGCTGGTCGCCGAGGGCCGCTACGGCGTGCGGATCGGCGAGCCGGTGGAGTCCGCGCGGGCGGCCCTGGAGACCCGCCTCGCCGAGGTCTGCGCCGCCCACCCCTGGCTGGCCACGCACCCGGTGCGGCTGACGTGGACCGGAGGGGCGTTCGCCAGCGGTCAGCTGCCGGCCGGGCACCCGCTGCTGCCGGCGGTGCGTGCGGCCGTGGTGGACGCCGGTGGGCCGCCCCCGCCCGAGCGGGCGCTCCCCGCGGGCACCGACCTGCGGCTCTACGCGGCCGAGGGCATCCCGACCCTGCACTACGGGCCCGGCGACCTGCACCTGGCCCATGGGCCGCAGGAGCGGGTACCCGTCGCCGAACTCGTCACCGCCGCCCGCGCCTTCGCCCTGCTGGCGCTGCGCAGCTGCGGGGTCCGGTGAGCGGCCCGGTCGGGTTCGAGGCCTGGGCGGCGCTCGCCGGGGACTCCCCCACCTCCCGCACCGAGTGGGCGGCGCTCGTCGCCGCCTGGAGCGAGCCGCACCGCCGCTACCACGACCTCGCCCACCTGGCCGCCGTCCTCGGGTTGGCCGAGCGGCTCTCCGCCGACGTCCCCGACCCCGACGCCGTCGCCCTGGCCGCCTGGTACCACGACGTCGTCTACGACCCGCTGCGCCCGGACAACGAGCAGGTCAGCGCCGAGCGCGCCCGCGCCGGGCTGCGGGGGCTGGTGCCCGAGGAACGGGTCGAGGAGGTGGCCCGGCTTGTCCTGCTCACGGCCGGGCACGACCCGGAACCCGGGGACGCCAACGGCGCGGCCCTGTGCGACGCCGACCTCGCCGTGCTCGCCGCTCCCCCGGCCGCGTACGCGGGGTACGCCTCGGCGGTGCGGGCCGAGTACGGGCACCTCTCCGACGAGGAGTTCACCGCCGGGCGGATCGCCGTCCTGGAGCGGCTGCTCGGCCTGCCCCGCCTCTACCGGCTCCCCGCCGCCGCGGAGTGGGAACCCCTCGCCCGCGCCAACCTGACCGCCGAGCTCACGCTCCTGCGGTCCCGCGCTTCCGCTGCCGCAGACCCGCCGCCAGGAGACGGCTGAGCAGCTCGCGGCAACCCACCGGCAGCGCGCCCGCGGCGACGGCGGCGTCGTAGAGGTCCGCAGGCACGTCGTAGTGGTCACCCTGGAACGCGCGCCGCGGGATGCCCAGCTCGGCGGCGACGAACGCGTGCAGCTCGTCGTAGGAGACGTCGCTGACCAGGTGCGACCACATCCGGCCCCGCCAGGGCCACACGGGGCTGTCGATGAGCACGGCCACGAGGAAGCAGTGTGCCCGGCCCGGCTAGCGTCTGTCGGGTGAGCAACGAGATCCGCTGGGGAATCGTCGGGCCGGGCCGCATCGCCGAGAAGGTGGTGGAGGACTTCGCGGTGGTGGAGGGCGCCCGCGCGGTCGCCGTCGCATCCCGGTCGCAGGAGCGGGCCGACGGGTTCGCCGCGCGGCACGGCCTGGAGCGCGCCTACGGCTCCTACGCCGAGATCCTCGCCGACCCCGACGTCGACGTCCTCTACCTCGCCACCCCGCACCCGCAGCACCACGCGATCGCGCTGGGCGCCCTGCGCGCGGGGAAGGCGCTGCTCGTGGAGAAGGCGTTCACCGCCACCACCGCCGGGGCCACCGAGGTCGTCGACCTGGCCCGCGGGACGGGCACCTTCGTCATGGAGGCGATGTGGACCCGCTTCCAGCCGGCCGTCGTCGCGCTCAACGAGCTGGTGGCCGACGGGGCGATCGGCGAGGTGCGCTCGGTGCAGGCCGACCTGGGCGTCGCGCGCGAGTACGACCCGGTCGACCGGCTGTTCGCCCTGGAGCTCGGCGGCGGCGCGCTGCTCGACCTCGGCGTCTACGTCGTCTCCTTCGCCCAGATGCTGCTGGGCACGCCCGACCGCGTCGTCGCCACCGGCTCGCTGTTCCCCTCCGGCGCCGACGCGGAGGCGGCGATCCTGCTCGGCTGGGACGACGGCCGCAACGCCGCGCTCACCACGTCGCTGAAGTACGCCCTGCCGGGGACTGCGCGCGTGGTGGGGACGACGGGCTGGATCGACGTCGTGCCCCGCTTCCACCACCCGCAGACCATCGTGCTGCACCGCGCGGGTGCCGAGCCGGAGGAGATCACCCGGCCGCAGACCGGTGCCGGGTACGCGCACGAGCTGCTCGAGGTGACCGAGTGCCTGCGCGCCGGGCGGACCGAGAGCGCCGTGATGCCGCTGGCCGACACGCTCGTCGTCCAGGACGTGCTGGGCCAGGCCGCCGACCAGCTGGGCGTTCGGCACGCCGAGGCGGTCGACGTCCTGTGATCGTCGTGACCGCCGCGGGTGGGGCCACCGGCACCGCCGTCGTCCGGGCACTGCTGGCGCGCGGGGAGCAGGTTCGCGCGGTGGTGGCGTCCCGTCGACCGCGGCCGGAGCTCGACGGCGCGGAGGTGGTCGTCGGCGACCTCACCGGCGATCTCTCCGCCGCGCTCGCCGGCGCCGACGCCCTGTACCTGATCTGGCCGAACTTCGACCCGGACGAGGCGACCGGTGCCCCCGCCGTGCTGACCGCCGCCGCCCGCGCGGGCGTCCGCCGGCTCGTCTACCACTCGGTGCTGCGGCCCCAGATCCGCGCGATGCCGCACCACGCCGCGAAGGACCGCGTGGAGGAGGCGCTGGACGGCGCCGTCGCCGGCACGGCCGCGCGGTGGCGGGTGCTGCAGCCCTGCGCGTACGCCGCCAACCTCGACGGCGCGATCGGAACGGCGACCGCGACCGGTGAGCTGCCCAGCCCGTGGGGGTTGCAGCAGGCGCAGTCCTTCGTCGACCTCCGCGACGTCGCCGACGCCGCTGCGGTCCTCCTCACCGAGGACGGCCTGGACAGCGGCACCTTCGAGGCCGTCGGCCCCGAGGAGCTCACCGCCCCCGACGTCGCGGCGCTGCTCACCGGGCGCTCCGGGCGGCCGGTCACCGCGGTCGACGTGCACGCCGAGGACGACGGGAGCTACGCCGGGCGCTGCCGCACCACGATGTTCGACTGGTACCGGGAGCACGGCTTCACCGGCAGCCCGCGGGTGCTGACGACGCTGCTCGGCCGGCCGCCGCGGACGTTCGCCGAGCACCTCGCCGACGGGGTGCCGGCGGGCAGCTGACCGTCCCCCGACCGGGTGGCTCGGCTGCAGCAGTCGCCGGAGCCTGCCGATGTGGAACGGGAACGGCCGTACCGACGGCCGTCCGCCCCGAGGGGATACGAACGTCCATGGCTCTGCTCGAAGGTCTGGCCGCACTGGCCGCGAAGTTCGCCGGTGCCAGCACCGTCGCCCAGGTGGCGACCGGTGTCGGCATCGCCACCGCCGGCGTGACCGGCGCGGGCGCCGTCGGTGTCCTCCCGGCGCCGGTGCAGGACGCCGTGGCGAGCACGGTCGAGACGGTGACGCCGTTCGACCTGCCGGAGTCCGAGCTCTCGACCGAGACCGAGACCGAGACCGATGCGCCCGTCGGCGACACCGAGGGCGACCCCGTGACGACCGAGGACGAGGCCACCGACGACGAGGTCGTCGAGGAAGAGGCCACCGAGGACGAGGCCACCGAGGACGAGGCCACCGAGAACGAGGTCGTCGAGGAAGAGGCCGCCGAGGACGAGGCCACCGAGGAGCAGACGGGCGCCCGCGGCCTGGACAACGCCATCGCCCACGCGAACGAGCACGCGCAGGGGGCGCTGCAGGCGGCCCAGGCCCGTCAGGCGGCCCACGACGCCGAGAAGGCCGCCCGCGACGCGGCCCGGGACGCGGAGAAGGCCGCCCGCGACGCCGCGAAGGCCGCTCGCGCCGCCACCGCCCCGGTCGAGGAGACCGTCGCCGAGCCCGAGGAGACCGCCGGTGCGGCCACCGGGAAGCCCGCCGACCAGGGCCCGAAGAACCAGGGGCGCGGCGGCAACTGACCCACGCGGTCAGACCGGGGGGACCTCCACCGGCGCCCAGGCCAGGCCGGTCGCCTGGTCGGCCGTGGGAACGCGGGTCGGAGTCCCCCCGGCGCGGCGGACGCACTCGGCGAAACGGACGGCGTCGATGACCGCGGCGCAGCCCGGGTCGTTGTTGAAGTAGACGAGGACGTCCGCGTCGCCGTAGGTGGTCGCGATCCGCTCGGCCCACAGCTGCAGGGTCTCGGCGCGGTAGCCCCAGCCCTCGAAGCCGTGGTGGAAGCGCAGATAGCCCCAGTCCGTGGTGCGCCAGAGCGGCGCGATCGGCTGCTCGTCCCGGTCGGCCCAGCACAGCGCGGCGCCGTAGCGCTCGAGCAGGGCCCGCACCTCGTCGGTCCACCACGACTCGTGCCGCGGCTCCACGGCCACCCGGGTACCGGCCGGGAACTGCGCCAGGCACTCGCGCAGCAGCTCGGGGTCGGCCTTCAGCGTCGGCGGCAGCTGCAGCAGGATCGTGTCGAGCTTCCCCGCCAGCCCCTCCGCCCGGCCCATCAGCCGCGCCACCGGCTCCTCCGGCTCGCGCAGCCGCTTGATGTGGGTGAGGAACCGGCTGGCCTTGACCGCCCACCGGAAGTCCGGCGGGGTGCGCTCCCGCCACTTCACGAACGTCTCGTGCTCCGGCAGCCGGTAGAAGGCGTTGTTGCTCTCCACGGTGGCGAAGTGCTGCACGTAGTGCTCCAGCCACAGCCGCTGCGGGAGCTTCGGCGGGTAGAAGGCGCCCCGCCAGTCGCGGTACTGCCACCCCGACGTCCCGATGATCACGGCCACGGACAGCCGCCTACCCTCCGCGGTCATGGCTGACGCACCCGCGCGCTTCAAGGACCTCTGCCTCGACGCCAACGACCACCACGCGCTCGCCGACTGGTGGTGCGCCGCCATCGGCTACGTGCGGCGCGACTCCCTCGAGGACGCCGAGAACCCGGAGGACGACGAGCCGCGCCCGCACGACTGGCCGATCCCGATCGTCGACCCGGCCGGCGAGGGACCGCTGGTGTGGATCGTCCCGGTGCCCGAGCGGAAGACCATCAAGAACCGCATGCACTTCGACGTCGTCGGTGAGACGTGGCCGCTCATCGCGGCGGGTGCGCGGATGGTGCGGGAGCAGGATGACGAGATCGAGTGGAGCGTCCTCGCCGACCCCGAGGGCAACGAGTTCTGCGTCTTCGCCCCCGAGTGAGCTGAGCTTCCGCGGCGAGGGCGCCCCGGACGCCGACAGGGGCGGCCCGCTCGGAAGCGGACCGCCCCTGCCGGGCAGTGCTGGTGGTGCAGTGCTCCTCAGCGAGGAGCGGGCGGACTCAGAAGTCCATGCCGCCCATGCCGCCCATGTCGCCACCCGGAGCGGCCGCAGCGGCCTTCTCCGGCTTGTCGGCGATGACGGCCTCGGTGGTGAGGAAGAGCGCCGCGATGGAGGCGGCGTTCTGCAGCGCCGAGCGGGTGACCTTGGCCGGGTCGATGATGCCGGCCGCGACCAGGTCCACGTACTCGCCGGTGGCGGCGTTGAGGCCCCAGCCGGTCTCCGAGTTGCGCACCTTCTCCGCCACGACGCCGCCCTCGAGGCCGGCGTTGATGGCGATCTGCTTCAGCGGCGCCTCGAGCGCGACGCGCACGATGTTGGCACCGGTCGCCTCGTCACCCTCGAGCTCGAGCTTGTCGAACGCGACGGCCGTGGCCTGCGCGAGAGCGACGCCACCACCGGCGACGATGCCCTCCTCGACGGCGGCCTTGGCGTTGCGCACCGCGTCCTCGATGCGGTGCTTGCGCTCCTTGAGCTCGACCTCGGTCGCGGCGCCGGCCTTGATGACGGCGACGCCACCGGCCAGCTTGGCCAGGCGCTCCTGCAGCTTCTCCCGGTCGTAGTCGGAGTCCGACCGCTCGATCTCGCTGCGGATCTGGTTGACCCGGCCCTGGATCTGGTCGGTGTCACCCGCACCCTCGACGATCGTCGTCTCGTCCTTGGTGACGACGACCTTGCGGGCCCGGCCGAGCAGCTCGAGGTCGGCGGTGTCGAGCTTGAGGCCGACCTCCTCGCTGATGACCTGGCCACCGGTGAGGATGGCGATGTCGCCCAGCATGGCCTTGCGGCGGTCACCGAAGCCCGGGGCCTTGACGGCGACGGACTTGAAGGTGCCGCGGATCTTGTTCACGACCAGGGTCGCGAGGGCCTCGCCCTCGACGTCCTCGCTGATGATGGCCAGCGGCTTGCCCGACTGCATGACCTTCTCCAGCAGCGGGAGCAGGTCCTTGACCGAGCTGATCTTCGAGTTGACGACGAGCACGTACGGGTCGTCGAGGACGGCCTCCATGCGCTCGGTGTCGGTCACGAAGTAGGGCGAGATGTAGCCCTTGTCGAAGCGCATGCCCTCGGTGAGCTCGAGCTCGAGGCCGAAGGTGTTGCTCTCCTCGACGGTGATGACACCTTCCTTGCCCACCTTGTCCATCGCCTCGGCGATGAGCTCACCGATGGCGGGGTCGGCGGCGGAGATCGACGCGGTGGCGGCGATCTGCTCCTTGGTCTCGACGTCCTTGGCCGTGGAGAGCAGGTACTCGCTGACCGAGGCGACGGCCTTCTCGATGCCCTTCTTCAGGGCCATCGGGTTCGCGCCGGCGGCGACGTTGCGCAGACCCTCGCGGACGAGCGCCTGGGCGAGCACGGTGGCGGTGGTGGTGCCGTCACCCGCGACGTCGTCGGTCTTCTTCGCGACCTCCTTGACGAGCTCGGCCCCGATCTTCTCCCACGGGTCCTCGAGCTCGATCTCCTTGGCGATGCTCACACCATCGTTGGTGATGGTGGGCGCGCCCCACTTCTTCTCAAGAACGACGTTCCGGCCACGGGGGCCGAGGGTCACCTTGACGGCGTCGGCGAGGGTGTTCATCCCTCGCTCGAGGCCGCGGCGCGCCTCTTCGTTGAACGCGATCATCTTGGCCATGTGGTGATGTCCTCCGAGCATGGATCGCTGCACGGCCGGGTTCGGCGCCCGCGACGGACGACACCAGCGACGTGGACGCTCCGTCGGCCCACGGACCGGTGCCTCACCGTTCCGACCTGATTGGCACTCAGGAGCCCTGAGTGCCAGAACCGAGTTTGGCACTCGACCCCTGCGAGTGCAAGAACGGGGGTCGCTTCCCCCCTTCCAGGGGGTTCTCACCGTGGCCGGCGCGGCCCCGGGAACGACCGAGGCCCGGTCCCCCGTGGGGAACCGGGCCTCGGCCGGTGTTGCCGAGTGGTTCTCAGGCGCTGCGGACGGCGTCGGCCTGGGGGCCCTTGGCGCCCTGGACGACCTCGAACTCGACCCGCTGCCCCTCGTCGAGGCTCTTGTACCCGTCCATCTGGATGGACGAGTAGTGGACGAAGACGTCCTCGCCGCCGTCGACGGCGATGAAGCCGAAACCCTTCTCGGCGTTGAACCACTTCACGGTGCCCTGTGCCACGTGTGCTCCCACGTTTCGTGCGTGCGGCGCCCCATCGCTCTCGATGTGGCGGGGTCTCGCTCTTCCGCCCGCCGAACACGAACGTGGAACTCGAACCGCGCGAGACGGTACAGCAGAGAAGCGCAGGTGACAGCCCCACGCGCGCACGACGCACCCGGATCCGGCGACGACGTCGCCCGGACCGGGGAACCGACGGGGACTCTACGCCCCCCGCCGGACGGACCGCTCAGCCGATGAGACCGGCCGCCCGCACCGACTTCAGCGACGGCTCGACCCGGTGCGTGGGACCGACGACCGGCTCCAGCGGGTCGAGGGTCTTCAGGCCCTCCCCGGTGTTGAGGACGACGGTCTCCTTGGCCGGGTCCAGCTGGCCGCCCTCCACCAGCTTGCGCAGGACGGCGACGGTCACCCCGCCCGCGGTCTCGGCGAAGACGCCGGTCGTACGGGCGAGGTCGCGGATGCCCTGGACGATCTCGTCGTCCCCGACCCGGGCGACCGAGCCGCCGGTGCGGCGGATCGCGTCGAGCGCGTAGGGGCCGTCGGCCGGGTTGCCGATGTTCAGCGACTTGGCGATGCCGGTGGGCTTCACCGGCTTCACGACGTCCCACCCGTTGTCGAAGGCGGTGGCGATCGGGTCGCAGCCGGCCGACTGCGCACCGAAGATCGTCCACTCGGTCGCCTCGACGATGCCCGCGGCACTGAGCTCGCGGAAGGCCTTGTCCACCTTGGTGAGCAGCGAGCCCGACGCCATGGGGATGACGACCTGGGCCGGGATCCGCCAGCCGAGCTGCTCGGCGATCTCGTAGCCCATCGTCTTGGAGCCCTCGGCGTAGTAGGGCCGGACGTTCTGGTTGACGAAGGCGGTGTCCTCGAACTCGTCGGTCTCGGCGAGCTCGCTGGTCAGCCGGTTGACGTCGTCGTAGGAGCCGTCGACGGCGACCAGGGTCTGGCCGTAGACGGCCGACTGGACGACCTTGCCGGGCTCCAGGTCGCTCGGGATGAAGACGAACGACGGCAGGCCGACGCGGGCGGCGTGCGCGGCCACCGAGTTGGCCAGGTTGCCGGTGGAGGCGGCGGCGATCTTCGTGTACCCCAGCCCCTTGGCGGCGGTCGCGGCGAGGCTGACCACGCGGTCCTTGAACGAGTGGGTGGGGTTGGCCGAGTCGTCCTTCACCCACAGCCCGCCGGTGAGGCCGAGCTCGGCGGCGAGCCGGTCGGCGCGGACCAGCGGGGTCATGCCCGGGTCCAGCGAGACGCGGTCGACCGGGTGCTGACCCACCGGCAGGAGGGCCACGTAGCGCCAGATGTTCTGCGGCCCGGCCTCGATCTGCTCGCGGGTGACCGCCTTCATCAGCTCGGGGTCGTAGTCGACCTCCAGGGGCCCGAAGCACTCGGCGCAGGCATGCTCGGCGATGAGCCCGAACGTGGCGCCGCAGTTGCGGCACACGAGCCCGCGGGCGGGACACGGGGGGACGGGGCCACCGGCGCTGGAGTCGGCCTGGACGGATCCGGGAGCGGTGAGGGTCATGCGACGACTACCTCCTCATCTTCCCCGCAGCGGGCCGTCGAGCCGCGCGGGACGGAATTGGCACCTCCCGCTGCACGTGCGCGCAGGCGGCGGTTGCCGGGGCTTCGTCGGGCCGTGTCCCTCTGCCCCTCTGGATGAGTGAACGGCGTGAACTGTACCCAGTCGCGAGCCGGGGCCAGCGGCCGGACAGGATGGCCTGGTGAGCGCGCGCGTCGTCTACACCGATCTCGACGGCACGATGGTGGGTCCGCGGGGCTCCTTCTGGCACACGGCCGGGCGGGAGCTGACCGACGGGCCGGCCGCCGCGCTGCTCGACCTGCACCGCGCCGAGGTGGCGTTGGTGCTGGTCAGCGGCCGGACGTACGAGCAGGTGGTGGAGGCAGCGCGCATCTTCGCCGCCGACGGCGCCATCGCCGAACTCGGCGCCACCATCGGCTGGGGATCCGGGCGGACCACCCACCGGCTGCGGGGCGCGCTGCCGGAGGAGTACGGCGACCGCACGCCGATGGACGTGATGGGCGAGCTCGGCGTCGTCGAGGAGCTGATCGCCGCGCACCCGCGGCGGCTGGAGTGGCACGCCCCGTGGCACGCCACGCACGCGACCGATGCGCTGCTGCGCGGCCGGGTCGACGCCCTCGCCGTCGACGCCTGGCTGGCCGAGCGGGGCGCCGGCTGGCTGACGCTCAAGGACAACGGCGCGATCCCTGCGGCGTCCTGGATGGGCCTGGACGACGACGCCGCGCCGCCGCGGGTCTACCACCTGATGCCGCGCGGCATCTCCAAGGGCGCGGCGATCGCCTGGGACCTGGAGCGGCGCGGCCTCTCCCCCGACGATGCCGTCGCGATCGGGGACAGCGTCAGCGACCTGGACATGGCGCCCGCGGTGGGCCGACTGTGGATCACCGCGAACGGGGGCGCCGTCGACGGGATGGCCGAGCTGCTCTCCGCCCTCCCCAACGTGACGGTCACCGATGCCCCCATGGGCGAGGGCTGGGCCCAGGCGGTACGCGCGTCCCTGTGAGCGCTCAGCTGCTCCCGCCGCTCCCCGCACGGGACCGTCCGGCGACCAGCACACCGACGAGGACGGCCACCAGCACGATGACCACCAGCTCGACGGAGCCGATCGCGCCGAGCAGTGGCAACAGCAGGAGCAGGACGACGAAGCAGACGACCCCGGCCACGAGACCCCACAGTCCGCTCATGCAGGACAAGCTACGTCGGCGACGGCCTCGCGGGCAGGGGGTCAGCTGGTGACGTCGCGGCGGGCGAAGTGGCGGAAGCCGAGTGCGGTGAAGACGGCGATGTAGACCAGCGACTGGATCACGCCGCGGAACAGGTCGCCGTCGTCGACCGGCGTCTGCAGCAGGTCGGTCCAGGCGAACTCCTCCGCCGTCGGGAACCAGTCGCGGATCGACCCGAGCTGCTCCACCTGGTCGAGGATGGCGAAGACGAACATGGTGAACACCGCGCCACCGACCGCCGCCAGCGGTGCGTCGGTGATGGTGGAGAACCAGAACGCCAGCGCGCCGACGACGAGCAGGTGGATGGCCAGGTAGCCGAGCATCCCGGCCAGCCGCAGCATGCCCTCGCCCTGGTCGATCCCCACCCCGACCGGCGTCCGGATGTCGTCGAAGCCGAACGCGATCCCACCGGCGACCACCGCGACCGCGGCGAGCGTGAGCAGCGCCGCCACCGACTGCACGAGGGCGGCCAGCCACTTCTGCCGCAGCAGCCGCATCCGCGGGACCGGCGTGGCCAGGGCGTACCGCAGCGAGCCCCACTGCGCCTCGACGGCCACGGTGTCGCCGAAGAAGAGCGCGTAGACCACCACGAGGAAGAAGCTGGTCGTCGCGAACAGCACGAACAGGGTGAAGTTCAGCCCGCTCGCCGTCGCGACGTCGACCAGGTTGATCCGGTTGTTCTCCGCCGCCTCCTCGCTGGCGCCCAGCTGGAGGGCGGCGATGAGCACCAGCGGGAGCGCCACCATGAGCGCGAACACGCCGATCGTGCGGCGGCGCTTGAACTGCCGGCGCAGCTCCACCGACAGCCGGAGCGTCCGCTCCGGCCGGTAGCCGGCGACCGCGCCGGTCGACTGCACGTGCTCGGAGTCCACGGATCGACTGGTCGTGCTCATGACTCCCCCACCAGGGCCAGGAAGGCGTCCTCCAGGCGTCGTCGCGGCGTGAACTGCTCGACGGCGATACCGGCGGACACCAGCGCCTGCAGCACGTCGGCGCGGCGGGCGCCGTCCAGCTCGGCGACCAGGCCGTCGTCGCCGCGCGCGCCGGTGACCCCGGGCAGCGACGAGAGGACGGCGATCGCCCGGTCGGTGTCGGCGTCGTCGGCCAGGCCCACGAGCACCGAGCCACCGGTGCCGACGATCTCCTCCACCGTGCCCTGCACGATCTTCTGGCCCTTGGCCATGACCACCACGTGGCTGCAGGTCTGCTCGATCTCGCTGAGCAGGTGGCTGGAGACGATCACGGTGCGCCCGGTGGCCGCGTAGGAGCGCAGCACGTCGCGCATCGCGTGGATCTGCGGCGGGTCGAGCCCGTTGGTCGGTTCGTCGAGGACCAGCAGGTCGGGCAGGCCCAGCATCGCCTGGGCGATGGCGACCCGCTGGCGCATGCCCTGGCTGTACCGGCGCACCGGCCGGTCGATGGCGGCGCCGAGCCCGGCGACCTCGATGGCCTCGTCCATGTGCGCGTCCTCGGCCGGCCGGCCGGTGGCGGCCCAGTACAGGGTGAGGTTGTCGCGGCCGGACAGGTGCGGCTGCAGCCCGGTGCCCTCCACGAAGGAACCCAGCCGCGACAGCACCGGGGCACCGGGGCCGGCAGCGTGCCCGAAGACGCTGATCCGCCCGTCCGTGGGCCGGATGAGGCCCATCAACATCCGCAGCGACGTGGTCTTGCCGGCGCCGTTCGGCCCGAGCAGGCCGAGCACCTGCCCGCGGCGCACCTCGAACGACAGGTCGCGCACCGCGACGAAGCCGTCCTTGTAGGCCTTCGTCACGCCCTCGAAGCGCAGGGGGACGTCCTCGCCGTCGGGCTCGACGCTGGACAGCTGCCGCTGACGACGCCGGCCCCACCACAGGCCGGCCAGCCAGCCGAGCAGGCCAAGCCCCGCGAGGAGGCCCAGCAGCACCCACCAGCGCGAGGCACCGGTCGCTGCCCCGCTCTCGCCGGAAACCGTCGGTGCGGCGAGCTGCGCCTCGCCCGCGGCCACGCCGTCGGCGGCGCCGGGCGAGGCGAGGCCCACCGAGTAGACGGCCGACTCGGCGGGCAGCGCGTACGCCTGGTCGGTGGAGGACACCAGCACGCGCATGGTGTGGCCCGCCTCGAACCGGTGCACGATCGCGGGCAGGGTCACGCTCACGCGCGTCGGGGCGGTGGGGTCGGTGGAGACGTCGGGAAGCGCCAGGGGCGCGACCAGGCCGCCCGGCAGCGTCGTCGCGCCGTCGGGCCCGACGTCGTAGAGCTTGGCGAACAGGGTGGCGCTGCCGCTAGGCGAGGCGACCGCGAGGTCGACCGTCGAGGCGCCCACGACCTCGACCGGGGCGTCGAGCGGGGCACTGTCGAAGACGGCGTACTGGCCGGGGATCTCCGCGGTGGTCCCGCCGAGCGCCGACGTCAGGGCGCCCAGACCCGGGACAGTGGTGAGGGACGCGGGGGTGCCGCCGGCCGGGGTGACCACCGGCTGCACGGGTCCCTCGACGGTCACGGCGCGACGCTCGGCCGGCTCGGCGCCGTCGAGGCCCGGATAGGCGTCGGCGACGACGGTCTGGCCGCCGCCCTGGACGCGGCCGACGGTGGCACCCAGGCCGGTGGGCGCGGGGAACTCGAAGCCCGTGCCCGGGGCGTCGCCCTGCCCCCGCAGGTGCCGGTCGAACCAGCCGGCCACGGCCGCGCGCAGCGACTCCCGCTGCCGGTCCGACCCCGAGGCGTCGTGCCCACCGGAGTACCAGACCACCTTGACCGGGGTGCCGTCGGCGGCGATGCCGCGGGCGTTGGCGTCGGCCTGGCCGAGGCCGAAGAGCGAGTCCTGCGTGCCCTGCACCAGCAGGGTGGGGACGTCGATGCGGTCCAGCACACCCGCCGGGCTGCTGCGGTCGAGCACCGCGGCGACCTCCGGGGTGAGGGTTCCGGAGGCCGCGGCCGCCTGGTAGGCCTGGCACACATCGACGCTGAACCGGCCGCAGGTGAGCAGCTGCTCGGCGGCCTCGGGGTTCTCGGCGGCCTGCTCGAGCAGCTCGGGCGGGAGCGCGGGCGGGCCGGCGGGGGCCGGCGCC
This sequence comes from Blastococcus sp. SYSU DS0828, assembly GCF_054050975.1. Lineage (NCBI taxonomy): Bacteria > Bacillati > Actinomycetota > Actinomycetes > Geodermatophilales > Geodermatophilaceae > Blastococcus > Blastococcus sp. SYSU DS0828. The sequence continues at coordinate 78,452 of NZ_JBJHAK010000002.1, forward strand.
GCGACGGTGCCGCCGCCCACCGCCTCGCCGTCGAGGCCCTCGTCGCCGCCGGCCTGGCCGGCACCCCCGAGGGAGTCGAGCAGCCCCCCGGAGGCGGAACCGATGCCGAAGAAGAGCCCGGCCCACAGGCGCTTGTAGACGCCGGCCGCCTCCGGCTGCGGTGTCGCGGCCACGGTGCCGGCGTCGAGGTCGCCGGTCTGGGAGGGGAACAGCGCGGCGGTGAGGGAGTTCCAGGTGATCTGCGGGGCGATCGCGTCGACCCGCTCGTCGTAGGCGGCGCCCAGCAGCGCCAGCGCCCCGCCGTAGGAGGCGCCGGCGACCCCGACCCGCGGGTCGCCCTCGGCGTCCAGCTCGACCTCGTCGCGGGCGGCCAGCAGGTCGAGCAGCGTGGAGAGGTCGGCGATCTCGTAGCGCGGGTCGTTGAGCCCGATCCGCCCGGTGCTCGCACCGAAGCCCCGAGCCGAGTAGGTGAGGACGACGTAGCCGCGCTCGGCCAGGTCGGCCGCATCCTCGGCCACGGAGCGCTTGCTGCCACCGAAGCCGTGCGCGAGCACGACCGCCGGCGCCGGGTCGTCGCCGCCCGGCAGGTACAGCGTGGTGTCGAGCTCGACGGCGTCCTCCCCCGAGCCAGAGGGGACCCGGAGCTCCTCGGTGCGCACCTCGGCGGCGCCCGCCGGGGACGCGAGGACGAGGCCGGCGGGCAGGGCGAGGGCGAGCAGGGCGGCGGCCGCGGCCCGCGCACGAGGGCGCGAGCGGGGACGCGCGGGCCCTCGGAGGGGACGCACGCTGCCCCCAACGGCCGGACGGCCGCTCCTGTTCCGGGTACCCGGCAAGACCGGCGTCAGGGCTGCCAGTTGCCGGTGGCGACGATGACGAGTCCGGGTGCGGGGACGTCGGCTACCTCGAAGAAGCGCGGGGCGGGGCCGGCGAGGTCGGGGAACTGGTCGACCAGCTGGAGCGCGGCCTGGCGCTGCTGCTCGTCCCCCTCGGTGAAGAAGACCGTGGTGGCCGAGACGTCGGTGCCCGGGTAGGCGCCCACGCCGGGCGACTCCCAGCCGCCGGAGACCACGGCGCCGGAGATCGTGGCGGCGAGGCCGGCGATGTTCGTGGCGTTGAGAACGGTGACGGGGACGCGCACGGGGGTGGTGATCGGCGGCTCGACGACGATGGGCTCCTCGGGCAGCGGCGGCAGGGCGGCGGTGGGGACCGCGACGGTGGGCACACTGGCCGGTGCGGGAGCGGCGGCCGCGGCCTCCTCCTTCTCCGGGGCGGTCACCGTGTAGACGCCGAGGACGGCACCGGCGACGACGGCCATGGCGACCAGGCCCTTGAGCACGCGGCGCGGCTTGCGCTCGGGCTCGTCGTCGAAGATCACCTCGGGCGTGCCGCTGCGCTTGGCCGCCTTGCGGCGGGCGGCGTCGGCGGCCTGCCGCTCGGCGCGGTAGGCGGCGCGGCCACCCTTGACCGCCGCGGCGCCCGCGGCGGCGGCATCCACCTCGCGCTCGAGGTCGTAGCCGGCCTCGTCATTGCCGGCCTCGGCGTAGCGGGCCTCGTCGTAGCGGGCCTCGTCGTAGCCGGCCTCGTCGTCGAGGTCGCGGCGGGCCTTCGCACCCCGCTCGGGGATCGCGGTGGTGGCCGGCGCGTGCGGCACCTCCGGCGCAGCACCCAGGCCGAGGCGCGACCGCCCCGTCTCGTCGCTGCGCGAGGGCTTGGTCCAGTCGCCGTAGGAGGAGGCGGGCGCACCGGACGGCGTGGTCTGCCGCGGCACGCGAGGAACCAGCGGCGCGGGCCCGCGCCGCCCGAGGCCACGGGCCGGTCCGGTGGTGACCAGGGGCTCGTCCTCGACGAGGAGCCCGGCGGGCGCCGGGCTCACGACCCTGCCGGAGGGTTGGGCAGCCTGCTGCGGCGGCTCGCCGGCGGACACGGGTGCCAGGACGTCGGCGCCGCGAGCCGGCACCGGGACCTCCCCGAGGGCGGCGGGAGCGGGGGCGGGGGCGGGGACCGCGGCGAACGGTGCGGCGCTGGTGCGCGGCGAGGGGGCAGCAGCAGCGCGGGGTCCAGCAGGCACGGGTGGCAGCGGCAGGCGGGAACGGGAGATCTGCCGGGCACCGTCGGCGGCGGGCACGTCCGCCCGGACGTCGCGCCGGAGGGCCGCCCGGTCGCGCCCGGGCGCGGTGGGGTGGTCGCTCAGGCCGGCACCGGACCACGCACCCTCAGGGGTATCGGTCCTGCGCCGCCCAGCGGCTGCAGACGCGTTCCCCTGATCCAGTCCGTCACTGCCTGACGCGGCGTGCCTGCCCACGGTGACCGAATCTAATCGATGTCATTCCCGATGCCCAGGACCTTCACCGAACGCGTTCGCTGCCGTGCCGTGCGCAACCGGCGGAGACGCCGGACCAGGAGCGGATCGGCGGCCAGCGCCTCGGGGCGTTCGACCAGCGCGTTGAGCGCCTGGTAGTACCGCGTCGGCGTCGTGCCGAACAGGTCGCGGATCGCCGTCTCCTTCGCGCCGGCCCGCCGCCACCACTGGCGCTCGAAACCGAGCATCTCGTGCTCGCGCCGCGTCAGGCCCACGCCTCCGGCCTGCACGGACTCCTCCCCTGACCCGTCGGCCCGGGGCGGGGAGACCACGGGGGCTGGGTCGCTGCTCATGGGTTCGACCATCTCCTGACCTGCTCTGCCGACCGGGAACCCCGGCGGCTCGAGGACGACGGTAGCGCCGCCCACCGACGTTTCCGGCCGGCCCGCCGAGGCGGGTCCGACTGCCCGTCAGGGGGTGGCGACCACCGCGTCGCGGGCGGCTCTGCGGGCCCCGGCCCGGGCGTGTCGCCACGTGTCGGCGGTGAAGACCGCCAGGGCGACCCAGACGATCACGAAACCGGCCAGCCGGGCCGGCGGCATGGGCTCGTCGTAGACGAAGACGCCGATCGCCAGCTGCATCAGCGGCGTCAGGTATTGCAGCAGACCCACCGTCGACAGAGGGATGCGCCGGGCCGCCGCGGCGAACAGCAGCAACGGCACCGCCGTCGCCACCCCGGCGCTGGCCAGCAGCAGGGCGTGCCCGGTGCCCGCGTTGGCGAACGTGCCGGTCCCGTCGGAGTGCAGGACCGCGAGGACCACTCCCGCGGGGACCGCGACCAGCACCGTCTCCAGGAAGAGCCCGGGCGCCGCCTCGATCGACACGAGCTTCTTCATCAGGCCGTAGAGGCCGAAGGACAGGGCCAGGCCGAGCGCGATCCACGGCGGGCGTCCGTAGTCGATGGTCAGCACCGCGACGGCGACCGCGGCGGTGCCGACGGCCACCCACTGCAGCGGGCGGAGCCGCTCGCTGAAGACGACGACGCCGAGGAGGACGCTGACCAGCGGGTTGATGAAGTAGCCGAGCGAGGCCTCCACGACCTGCCCGGAGTTCACGCCGTAGACGTAGATCAGCCAATTCACGGCGATCAGCACGGCGGCGCCGGCGAGGATCAGCAGCGTGCGCGGGCTGCTCACCGCCGCCCGGACGTGCCCCCAGCGCCGGACGACGCACAGCAGCAACCCGACGAACAGCAGCGACCAGAGCACCCGGTGCGCCACGATCTCCAGGCCGCTCGCGGGCTCCAGGAGCGGGAAGTACAGCGGGAAGATGCCCCAGAGCGCGTAGGCGCCGAGCCCGGAGACCACCCCCAGGCGACGCTCGTCCACGGCGGCACCGTACGCCCGGCGGGAACGCCGGCCGTACGCGACCGGATCGGCCTACCGTCGGGGGCGTGAGCAGGCAGCGACCCGGACCCCTGCAGTGGGTCTGGTACGCCTACGGCGGAGGGCTGCCCCGCGAGCTGTCGCCCTGGGTGCTGGCCGACACCACCCGCAGCACCTGGGTGTGGCGCCACCTCGCCCGGGCGGTCGTGCAGCTGCTGCCGCTCGTCGTGCTGTGCCTGCTCGTGGTGCCCGTCCCGCTGGTCTACCGGGTCTCCGCCGCCGGCGGCGGCCTGCTGCTCGGGCTGCTCTTCTCGCTGGCCTACATGGTGGAGACGATCGAGCACCGCGTGGCCAAGGCCGGGTACGAACCGGGGACGGCGGCCCGGCTGCGGGCCGAACGCGCCGAGCGGGCGCGAGTGGAACGGCTCTCGCCCTACCGGCGCGACGGCGCGGGGAGCTTCGACTGAGCCGCCCGCCCGGCGCTCAGGACCAGCGCCGGAGCACCTCCACGGCGGTGGTGCCGCCCGGCGCGGGCGGGGCTACCGGTGGCGGCGGCGCCGTCCGCGAGAACCGGGGCGCCGGGGACGCCTGCTGGACGCCCCCGAGCTCCGCGTACGTCCCCCGGGCGACCAGGTGCGGGTGCACGGCGGCCTCCTCGTAGGAGAGCACTGGCGTCACGCAGGCGTCGGTGCCGGCGAACAGCTCGGCCCACTCGTCGCGCGTCCGGCTCGCGAACGTCCCGGCGAACACCTCCCGCATCCGGGGCCAGCCGGACCGGTCGTCCTGGTCACCCAGCGCCGCGGCGTCCAGGCCGAGCCCGGCGAGCAGGGCGGCGTAGAACTGCGGCTCGAGGGCGCCCACCGCCACGAACCGCCCGTCGGCGCAGGCGTACGTGTCGTAGAACGGCGCCCCGCCGTCGAGGAGGTTGGCCTGCCGCTCGTCGCGCCAGCCTCCGAGGCCGCGCATGCTGAGCACCAGCTGGTTGAGCAGGACCGTGCCGTCGACCATCGCCGCGTCGACCACCTGCCCCCGCCCCGAGCCGGACCGCTCGAAGAGGGCGGCGAGCAGCCCGACCAGCAGCAGCATCGAGCCGCCGCCGTAGTCGCCGACGAGGTTCAGCGGCGGGGCCGGCGGCTGGCCGGCCCGGCCCATGGCGTGCAGCGCGCCGGTGAGGCCGATGTAGTTGATGTCGTGTCCGGCGGTCCGCGCCAGAGGGCCGTCCTGCCCCCACCCGGTCATCCGCCCGTAGACCAGCCGGGGGTTGCGCGCCAGGCATTCGTCCGGGCCCACGCCGAGCCGTTCGACGACCCCCGGCCGCAGCCCCTCGATCAGCACGTCCGCGGCCTCGGCCAGCGCGAGCACCGTGGCCCGCCCCTCGTCGGACTTGAGGTCGGCCGCCAGCGAGCTGCGCCCGCGCAACCCCCAGTCGACCCCGCCCCCCGGCGGGCCGGGTCGCTCCACCCGGACGACGTCGGCGCCCAGATCGGCCAGCACCATCGCGGCGTGCGGCGCGGGGCCGATGCCGGCGAGCTCGACCACCCGCAGCCCGGCCAGCGGACCGCGCGACACCCCGTCCCGGCTCACGCCGCGCCACCGCGGCGCACAGTGGCCTGCTCGCGCACCCGCCGGATCAGGACCGCGGGCGCTCCGACCGTGTGCGCGGCGATGTCGACGTAGTTGTGCGCCAGGTCCTGCGCGGACAGCGGCCCTCCGGGGCGGTACCACGTGGCGATCGCCTGGAACATGCCCAGCAGCGCCCGGGCGGTGTCCTTGGGGGACGTGACGTCGAAGAGCCCCGCGGCCTCCCCCGCCTGCAGCGTGTCGACGAGCATCTCCTCGATCCGCCGGCGCTTCTCGCTGTAGGCCGACCGGTTCTCCGGGCCCAGCGAACGCAGCTCGGCGTCGACGCCGGCGATCTTCGTGCTGTGCGCCATGTAGAGCACGATCGCCTCGACCAGGTTGAGGAAGCGGTCGGCCGGGTTGTCCCCCGCATCGGCCAGCGCCGCCTCGCACATCCGGGTCAGCCGGAGGATGCCGGCGTCCAGGAGCGCGAAGAGGATCGCCTCCTTGTTCTCGTGGTGGTAGTAGAGCGCCGGCACGGTCACCCCCACCCGTCCGGCGATGTCCCGCACGGAGGTGCCGTGGTACCCGTGCTCGTTGAAGGCGTCGAGCGCCGCGGACAGGATGGGGCTCATCTCGAGGGCGGGCACGCTGCGCCAGCGCCCCCGGGTCATCAGCTCGTCGTCCTCCCGGACCGCGGTCATGGCACCCCTCTGTCCCGCCGGCGGGCGCCTCGCCCACCGCTCACCTGAGATTAACGAACGCTCGGTATCGGCGATCCCGCGCGCGTGCCGTCTACCCACCTGGGGGGGGAGAGGCATCCCGGCCTCACCGGGTCCCCAGCGCGGCCAGGCCGGCGGCGACCAGCTCGGGCACCACCTCGGCTGCCCGCCCGGCGTCGCGCCCGGAGTCCGCGCCGGCGCGGGCCCGGTGCGCGATGCCCTCGGCGATCACGGCCAGCTTGAGGTGTGCCAGGCCGAGGTAGAACGGCCAGTGGCCCAGGTCGCGCCCGGCCAGCCGGGAGTACGTCTGCGCGAGGTCGTCCGCCGAGGGCAGCCGGGGGCTGGTCCAGGCCGCCGGCAGGCCCAGGATCACGTCCAGGGCCGGGTGGCGGTAGACGCACATCAGGGCCACGTCGGTGAGCGGGTCGCCCAGCGTCGACAGCTCCCAGTCCACCACCGCCCGCACCGTCGCGGGCCGGGTGCGGTCGAGGATGACGTTGTCGATCCGGTAGTCCCCGTGCACGATCGCGGTCCCCGCGGACGGCGGGACGCCGTCGGCGAGCCGGGCGTGCAGCCGCTCGAGATCCGGCAGCTCGCGCCCCCGGGTGCGGTCCCACTGGCGACGCCACAGCGCGACCTGCCGGGCCAGGAAGCCCTCCGGCCGACCGAAGCCGGCCAGCCCGACGGCCCGGGCGTCGACGGCGTGCAGCGCTACCAGCACGGCCATCAGCGAGGTGCTCACCTCGCCGACCACCTCGTCGGGGAGGGCCGCCAGCTCGTCCCGGTCCCGGACGACCAGGCCCTCGACCCACTCGACGACGGTGAACGGTGCGCCGAGCACGCCGTCGTCCTCGCACAGCGAGACCGGGCGCGCCACCGGCACCGGCGTCCCGTGCAGGGCGCTGGTCACCCGCCACTCCCGCACCATGTCGTGCGCCGAGGCGGTCAGCCCGGCCAGCGGTGGCCGGCGGACCACCCACCGCGTGGCGCCGTCGGTCACCGCGTACGTCAGGTTGGACCGGCCCCCGGAGATCAGCTCCGCCCGCAGCGGGCCCGCCGGTCCGGTCCCCGTGGAGACCAGGTGCGCCCTCAGCCTCTCCAGGTCCAGCCCCGGCGTGGCCGTCACCGTCGCAGCCCCGGCCGGGCGGGGACGCCCCCGGTCACCGCCCCACCCAGCGCGGGTCCCGCTTCTCCGCGAACGCCCGCGGACCCTCGGCGGCGTCGGCGCTGGCGAACACGGTCGCGGTGGCCTCCTCGTTGGCCCGCCACGGATCGGTGCCGGTCCAGGACTCGTCCCAGTCGGAGCCGCCGCCGCTGGTGCGGTGGAGCATGCGCTTGGTGTGCCGCACCGACAGCGGCGCGTTGACGGCGATCCGGCCGGCCAGCTCCAGCGCCGCGTCGAGCACCTGCTCCGGCTCGACCACCGCGTTCACCAGACCCCACTCGAGGGCGGTGGCCGCGTCCACGCCGTCGCCGGTCAGCGCCAGCTCCAGCGCCCGCTTCAGGGGCACCTGGCGCTGCAGCCGGACGACGCCACCGGCGGCCGCGAGCAGCCCCCGCTTGACCTCCGGCAGGCCGAAGACCGCTCCGGACGACGCCACGACCAGGTCGCAGGCCAGGGCGATCTCGGTACCACCGCCCATGGCGAAGCCGTTGACCGCGGCGATCACCGGCTTGTCGATCCAGTGCCGCACCAGCCCGGCGAACCCCCACTCGGGGTGCCCGTCCGCGGCCACGGAGCGCTGCGCAGCCAGCTCCTTGAGGTCAGCGCCGGCGCAGAAGGCGCGCCCGGTGCCGGTCACGACCACCACGCGGACCTGGTCGTCCGCCGCCGCCTGCTCCAACGCCTCACCGACGGCCGTGGCGAGTGCCGCGTTCACCGCGTTGAGCGCGGCGGGCCGGTCGAGCGTGATCAGCCCGACGTGGCCGCGGACCTCGTACCGCGCCGCCGGCTCGGCGGCAGCAGCCGCGCTCACCGGGTGCCCAGCGCGTCGTGGGGGCCGTAGCCCGCGAGCAGCGGGATGCCGCGGTCGGCGATCAGCTCGCGGTCGGCCTCGAACAGCGGGTGGCCGGCGGCCCCCAGGTCGGTGCTCATGTCCGGTCTCCCCGAGGTGGGCGTCAGAGCCGCTCGATGATGGTGGCGTTGGCCAGGCCGCCGCCCTCGCACATCGTCTGCAGGCCGTAGCGGCCGCCGGTGGCCTCCAGGTGGGCGAGCATCGTCGCCATCAGCCGGGTGCCGGAGCCACCCAGCGGGTGGCCCAGCGCGATCGCGCCGCCGTTGGGGTTCAGCCGCTCGGGGTCCGCCCCCAGCTCCCGCTGCCAGACCAGGGGCACCGGCGCGAAGGCCTCGTTGACCTCGTAGGCGTCGATGTCGTCGATGGACAGCCCCGAGCGCTCGAGCACCTTGCGGCTGGCCGGGATCGGGGCGGTGAGCATGAGCAGCGGGTCGTCGCCGGCGAGGGCGAAGGTGTGGAAGCGGGCCCGGGGGGTCAGCCCCAGCTGCTCCGCGGTGTCCTCGCCCATGATGAGGGCAGCGGAGGCGCCGTCGGTCAACGGCGAGGAGTTGCCCGGGGTGATCTTCCAGTCCAGGTGGGGGTAGCGCTCGCGCATGGCCGGGCTGTCGAAGGACGTCTTCAGCCCGGCCAGCCCCTCGGCGGTGGTGGAGGCGCGCACCGTCTCGTCCTGGTCGTGCACCGTCTCCGCACCGTCGGCACCGATGACCGCGACCGGCACGATCTGGTCCTTGAACTGGCCGGCCGCGGCCGCTGCGGCGGCGCGCTGGTGGGACCGGGCCGAGAACGCGTCGAGCTCCTCGCGGGTGAGTGCCCAGCGGTCGGCGATCAGCTCGGCGGAGACACCCTGGTTCACCAGACCCTCGGGGTAGCGGGCGTGCATCGAGGGGCCGAGCGGGTCCTCCCCCACGGTGGCGACGCCCATCTTGACGCGGCTCATCGACTCCACGCCGCCGGCGACCACGATGTCGTAGGCGCCGGCCATGACACCCTGCGCGGCGAAGTGCAGGGCCTGCTGGCTCGAACCGCACTGCCGGTCGACGGTGGTGGCCGGCACGCTCTCGGGCCAGCCGGCCGCCAGCACGCCCTGCCGGCCGATGTTGAGCGACTGCTGCCCGACCTGGCTCACGCAGCCGGCGATCACGTCGTCGACGCGGGCCGGGTCGAGGTCGGACCGCTCGGCGAGGGCCCGCAGCACCGTCGCGAGCAGCTCCACGGGATGCGTGCCGGAGAGAGCCCCGCCGGGCTTCCCCTTGCCGGAGGCGGTGCGGACGATGTCGACGATCACGGCGCTTCTCATGACGGTTCTCCCTGGTTGGATCGATCACGGTCCCCGGTGGGCGCGAGCAGCGCGTCGTGCTCGCCCGGCGCCGGGGTGTGGGGGTCGGCGGTGGTGTCGAGGCTCGAGTGCCGGGCCGGCGTCCGGACGACGTCGACGGCCTGGCCCGCCTGTCGGATGGTCAGTTGCAGGCCGCGGCGGGCGTCCGGCTGCGAACCGACGACGTACGGCCGGTCGGCGAGGTGGCTCGGCGACGTCGTCGCGCTCATGGGCTCCTCCGTCGAGCGGCTGTGTTGACATAGCGATAGCTAAGTACCGAGCATGAGCCCCCGGTCCCGGGCCGTCAAGACACCGACCCGCGGCCGGTCACCCCACCCCACCGGCGAAGGTGGCCAGCCGCCCGTGGATCAGCTCGTGTGCCTCGCGGATCATGCGGTCGAGCACCTCGGCGACGGCGGGGACGTCGTGGACCAGCCCCTGGCTGATGCCCGACGTCCAGATGCCGCGCTCCAGATCGCCCTCCTCGAACACCAGCCGGCCGCGTGCGCCGGCGACGAGGTCGCGGACGTCGTCGAAGGCGCCGCCGTCGGCCAGGATGCCGACGACCTCGCGGCTGACCGTGTTGCTCGCCACCCGGGCGGTGTTGCGCAGCGAGCGGAAGATCAGCTCGGTGTCGCGCTCGGTGGCCTCGACGATCCGCTGCTTCACCGCGTCGTGCACCGGGGACTCCTGGGTGCACAGGAACCGGGTGCCCATGGTGACGCCCTCGGCGCCCAGCGCCAGGGCGGCCACGAGGCCGCGGGCGTCGGCGATGCCGCCGCACGCCACCACCGGGATGCTCACGGCCGAGGCCGCGGCCGGGACGAGGACCAGGCCGGGCACGTCGTCCTCACCCGGGTGCCCGGCGCACTCGAAGCCGTCGATGCTGATCACGTCGACGCCCTCGGCCTCGGCGCGCCGGGCGTGCCGGACGCTGGTGCACTTGTGCACCACGGTGATCCCGGCGTCCTTGAAGAACGGCATGTGCTCGGCCGGGTTGGCGCCGGCGGTCTCCACGATGCGGACCCCCGAGGAGGCGATGACGTCGCGGTACTCGGCGTAGGGCGGCGGGTTGATCGACGGCAGGATCGTGAGGTTGACGCCGAACGGGCGGTCGGTCAGGTCGCGGCACCGGGCGATCTCCTCGCCCAGCGCCTGCGGGGTCGGCTGCGTGAGGGCGGTGATCATCCCCAACCCACCGGCGTTCGACACGGCGGCGGCCAGCCCCGCCCGCCCCACCCACTGCATGCCGCCCTGGATCACCGGGCGCTCGATGCCGAGGAGCCGGGTGAGGCGGGTGGCCAGCCGCGGCGCCGGTGCCGTGCGGGTCACCGCGGCGCCATCCGGATGGCGCCGTCGAGGCGGATCGTCTCGCCGTTGAGCATCGGGTTGCCGACGACGGCCGCCACGAGGTCGGCGTACTCCTCCGGCTGACCGAGCCGGCTGGGGTGCGGCACCTGGGCGCCGAGGCTGGCCCGCAGGTCCTCGGGCAGGGCGCCCAGCAGCGGGGTCTCGAAGAGCCCGGGCGCGATGGTGACGACCCGGATGCCGTAGGAGGCGAGGTCCCGGGCGATCGGCAGCGTCATGCCGACGATGCCGCCCTTGGAGGCGGAGTAGGCGGCCTGCCCGATCTGACCGTCGAACGCGGCGACGGAGGCGGTGTTGACGACCACCCCGCGCTCCTCGCCGTCGACCTCGTTGCCGGCCATGGCGGTGGCGCCCAGGCGGATCACGTTGAAGGTGCCGATCAGGTTGACGCCGACGACGCGGTCGAAGTCGGCGAGCGGGAAGGGCCCCTTCTTGCCGACGGTCTTGTTGGCGGCGCCGATCCCGGCGCAGTTCACGACGACGGCGAGCGTGCCCTCGTCGTTGGCGGCGTCCACGGCCGCCTGGACGGCCGCCTCGTCGCGGACGTCGGCACCGGCGAACCGGACAGGGTCGCCCAGCGCACCGAGGGCCGTCTGGTCCGCGGTGGGCAGATCGAGGGCCACGACGCGGGCACCGCCGGCCACGAGCCGTCGGACGGTGGCCAGGCCGAGACCGGACGCACCCCCGGTCACGAGCGCGGTCTTTCCCTGCAGTCGCACGATCAGCCTCCCGACGCGAATAACTATACCTAGCGCTCGCTAACCTAGGCGCGCGTCGGCCGTAGGGCAACGGTCTGCAGCGTGGCGCCCACCGCCCGCGCACCGACCGGGGCGACGACGGGCCAGGGGCTCGGGTCCGGCCCGGGCCGGGCCGGACTCCGGCGCCGCTGTCGGTGGCCGCGGGCAGGGGTTCTCCGCGGTGCCCGTGCGGAGAGGCCGGACGCCGGGCACGGCACCACCGTGGAGCCGACGAGGGGACTCGAACCCCTAACCGCCCGATTACAAGTCGGGTGCGCTACCAATTGCGCCACGCCGGCGGGACGTGGGGACAGGTCCCGGGCACGAGTCTAGGGACAGCGCCGACGAGAACTCCGCCGCGTCGGCGACGCGGCCGGGGCCGATGGACAGCACGCCGAGCCAGGGCATCGTCTCGGCGGCCTCCGGATGGACGGCGGTGGACGGCGGCAGGGGCCGCAGGTCAGGCGGCCTCGGTCTCCGCGGTGGGGTCGGCGGGCGGCGGTGAGCTGCGGACGAAACCGGCCGGGTCGGCGCTGCCGAGCGGGGCGGCGGCGAGCCAGCGGGCGAACCCGGCCGGGTCGCGGCGCTCCAGCTCGTCGAGGACCTGCGCCCGCCGGGCGACCAGCCGCTGCCGCACCGCGGGCGCCAGCGGTCGCTGCAGCTCGGCGCTCGTGCGCCGCCACTCCTCGCCGAGCGTGGCGGTCGACGCGCCCGCCACGGCGGTGGACGGCGTCCAGCCGGTGGGCACCGGACCGGCGCCCACCGACGTCACCGGGCGGGCCGGTGCGTCGCGGCGGTCACGCAGCCAGCGGAGGGCAGCCCAGCCCGCGGCACCGAACCCGATCAGCAGCAGCGCCGCCGCTCCTCCGGCGAGCACCGCCGTTCCGCTCACCACCAGCAGCACGCCGACCGTCACGGCCGCGGCCTGCCCCGCCACCTCGAGCGTCGACCGGCGCGTCGGCCCCGGGGTCTCGCGGGCGACGCCGGCGGCGACGCACCCGGCCAGCGCCCCGGAGACGCAGACGGCCACCAGCCCGGGGCCGCGCAGCGCGATGCCGCCGACGACCGCGATGACAGCGGCACAGGCCAGGCCCAAGCCGATCACGAACCTGACGAGAGGACCACTGAGGGGCACGGAGAGCTCCACGGGGGCGACGGGGGCGGGCACCGGGCCGCGGGAGTGCACCCGCGCCCCAGGCACCGCCACTACCCGCCTCCGGGCACCGATGCACACGGGATCCGGCCCGATCCCCCACCTCGCCGGGGCCCGGGGAGCACCGGGCAGGATCGGCGTCGTGGGGTCCTCCGTGGTCGACGTCGATCTCCGGCTCGGCGTCGTCCTGGTGGCCCTGACCGCGCTGGCCGCCACGGGCGGTCGCCTGTCCGGGCTCGGCGAGGACCGGTCGGTGCTCGTGGCGGCAGTGCGCGCCACCGTGCAGCTCGCCGTCGTCTCCACCGTCCTGCTGGTCGTCGTCGAGTCGCTGTGGCTCTCCGCCGTCTTCGTGCTGCTCATGGTCTCGGTCGCGAGCGTCACCGCCGCCGGCCGGGCCACCGGCCTGCCGCTGCGCTCCCCCGGAACGGCGCCACGGCTGGCCGCCGTCGCCGCTCCGGTGGTCGGCGGCGCCGGCCCCGTGGTCGCGCTCGTGCTGGCCAGCGGAACCGTGCCGCTGCGCGGGGAGGCGGTCATCCCCATCGCCGGCATCCTCATCGGCGGCGCGATGACCGCCACCTCCCTGGCGGGTCGGCGGCTGCGCGAGGAGCTGGCGCAGCGGCGCGGCGAGGTGGAGGCGGCGCTCGCGCTCGGGGTGCTCCCCCGGGACGCGGTCCTGCTCATCGGCCGCCCGGTCGCCGGCACCGCGCTCGTGCCGCCCCTCGACCAGACCCGCACCGTCGGGCTGGTCACCCTGCCCGGCGCCTTCGTCGGCGTGCTGCTGGGCGGCGGCAGCCCGCTCGAGGCCGGCGCGGCGCAGCTGCTGGTGCTCGTCGGGCTGCTGGCCACGGAGGTGCTCGCCGTCTGGGCCGTCACCGAGCTGGTCGCCCGGGGCCGGGTGCTGCCGGTCCCCCGGTGATCCGGGCATCCAGGAAGCTCACAGCCAGCCTCCAGCGTTGCGCCAGTGGCGGGGCCGACAGTGGGTTCCGATGCAGCGGCCGCACGGCCGCGAGGAGAGGAACGGACGCGTGAGCGAGCACCAGCACCAGTACCCCGGCGCAGGCCAGCAGTACGGCTGGCAGCCACCGCTGTCGACGCCCCACCAGCCGACGACGCCGCAGCCGGTCACGTCCCCGGGCTACCCCGGCTACGGGGGGCTGCCGGCACCGGCGGCCGAGCAGCCGCCGGCCCGGCGCGGGAGCCGGCTGCGCATCGGCCTGGCCGGCCTCGTCGCCGGCGCGCTCATCGGCGGGGGCGCCGGAGCCGGCGTCACCGCGCTGCTCGACGAGCCGGTCGCCGGCACCAGCAGCTCCGCCGCCGCGCAGAGCGTGACCACCGAGAACCCGGAGCGGGCGACCACGGCCACGGCCGCCGCGGCGAAGGCCGCCCCCAGCGTCGTGACCGTCTACGTGACCACGGGCACCAGCGCGGGCAGCGGGTCCGGCGTCGTCCTGACCGCCGACGGCTACGTGCTCACCAACAACCACGTCGTCGCCGCCGACGGCGCCGGCACCGGCTCGGTGCAGGTGCGCACCGCCGACGGCACCCTCTACGACGCCGAGATCGTCGGCACCGACCCCGCCTTCGACCTCGCCGTGCTGCGGCTGGAGGGCGCCGACGACCTGGTCCCGGCGACCTTCGCCGACTCCGACGAGGTGCAGGTCGGTGACATCGCCGTTGCCATCGGCGCCCCGCTCGGCCTGTCCAACACGGTCACCGACGGCATCATCAGCGCCACCGGCCGCGCGGTGGCCACCGGCTCCAGCCGGGACGAGGCGACCGTCCTCGACGCGATCCAGACCGACGCGGCGATCAACCCCGGCAACTCCGGCGGCGCGCTGGTCGACGGCGCCGGCGAGGTGATCGGCATCAACACCGCGATCGCCACCGTGGCCTCCGGCATCCCGGGGGCGCAGGGGCAGAGCGGCAACATCGGCGTCGGCTTCGCCATCCCCGGCAACACCGCGCAGCGGGTGGCCCAGGAGATCATCGAGACCGGCACCGCCACCCGCGCCCACCTCGGGGTGACCACCCGGACCGCCGCCGACGACCAGAACCGCGAGGTCGGCACCGGCGCCGAGGTCGTCACCGTGACATCGGGCACCGCCGCCGACGAGGCCGGGCTGGAGCCGGGCGACGTCGTCACCGCCGTCGGGCAGCGCCCCGTCACCACGTCCACCGAGCTGAGCGCCGCGATCGGCAGCCGGACCCCCGGCGAGACTGTCCAGCTGACCGTGCGCCGCGGCTCCGACACGCGCACCGTCGAGGTCACCCTGGGCTCGACCAGCTGACGCCCGCGGCGACCACCCGGACCCGATCCCTAGGCTGGGCCGGGTGGCCGCTCCCCCGCTGACCGTCCCGCTGGCCGGGTCGCTCGACGACCCGGCCCGCGCCCGCGACCTGACCCGGATGAAGCGGCTGGCGACCGGGCTGTTCCTGCTCGCCGCCGCCGTCTTCCTCGCCTGCGTGCTCCTCGGCGAGGACGCCGGCGCGTGGGTGGGCTACGTGCGGGCGACGGCGGAGGCCTCGATGGTCGGCGCGCTGGCCGACTGGTTCGCCGTCACCGCGCTGTTCCGGCACCCGCTGCGGCTGCCGATCCCGCACACCGCGATCATCCCGCGCAAGAAGGACCAGATCGGCGAGAGCCTGGGCGCCTTCGTGCAGGAGAACTTCCTGACCCGCGCCGTCGTGGCGGAGAAGCTGGCCACCATCGACGTCCCCGGCCGGCTGGGCGCGTTCCTGGCCGCCCCCGGCCGGGCCGAGCGCCTGGGGGGCGACGCCGCGACCGCGCTCACCGGCCTCACCCACCTGCTCAAGGACGACGACGTGCAGCCCGCCGTCGCCGCGCTGGTGGACCGCAAGCTGCACGAGACGCCCGCCGCCCCGGCGCTGGCCCGGGTGCTCGAGCTGGTGGTCGACGGCGACCGCCACCAGGAGGTCCTCTCTGCGGCGCTGCGGCTCATGGCCCGCTTCCTCGACGAGAACCGGCTGGTCTTCCGGGCCCAGCTGGGGGATGCCTCCCCCGCGTGGGTGCCGGACTGGGTGGACGACCGGGTCTTCGACCGGGCGTTCGCCGGGATGCACCAGTTCATCGCCGAGGTGGCCGCCGATCCGCGGCACGAGCTGCGCCGCTCCTACGACGCCCGGCTGCGCGCCTACGTGGACGCGCTGCGCACCGACCCGGCCACCGCCGCCCGGGTGGAGGAGTTCAAGCACGAGGTGCTGGCCCACCCCGCGGTGCGCGAGTGGTCCGGGTCGCTGTGGACGACGGCGAAGGACGCGGTGCTGGCCGCCGCGGCCGACCCGGCGTCACCGCTGCGCGCCCGGGTGACCGCGCTGATCCGCGACGGCGCGCGGCTGCTGCAGACCGACCCGACCGTGCGGGAGCTGGTCCAGCGGCACAGCGGCCGGGTGGCCGGCTACGTCGCCGAGCGGTTCTCCGGCGACCTCGCCGACCTGGTCAGCAGCACCGTGGCCCGCTGGGACACCGACGAGACCAGCCGGCGGATCGAGCTGCAGGTGGGCCGGGACCTGCAGTGGATCCGGGTCAACGGCACCGTCGTCGGCGGCCTCGCCGGCCTGGTGATCTACACGGTCGCCCAGCTGCTCGGCTGACCGCACTGATGATCAGGTGACCTGATCAACAGGGGTCCTGGCTCAGCGTCGACAGTGAGCCAGGACCACCGGAGGTGAGCCAGGACGACGGAGGAGCGGCGAGCCGGCCGTCAGCGGCGCGCGGCCCCCACCTGGTAGAGCGCGATGCCGGCGGCGACGCTCACGTTGAGCGACTCGGTGTCCCGGGCGATGGGGATGCGGACGACGACGTCGCACTTCTCCCGCACCAGCCGCGAGAGCCCGGTGCCCTCGGCGCCGACGACCAGGGCGACCGGGTCGGCGAAACCGTCGTACTCGTGGAGGTCGACGTCGCCGTCACCGGCCAGCCCGACGGTCTGCAGGCCGGCGTCCTGGTACGCGGCGAGCGCGCGCGGCAGGTTCACCGCGCGGGCGACCCGCAACCGGGCCGCCGCCCCGGCGCTGGTGCGCCAGGCCGACGCGGTCATCCCGACCGCGCGGCGCTGCGGCACGACGACGCCGTGGGCGTCGAACGCGGCCGCCGAGCGGACCACCGCCCCGAGGTTGCGCGGATCGGTCACGCCGTCCATCGCCACGATCAGCGGGGCCCGGCCGGAGTTCCGCGCCAGGTCCAGGAGGTCGTCGGGGTGCGCGTAGTCGTACGGCGGCACCTGCAGGCCGATGCCCTGGTGCAGGGCGCCCTGCGACATGCGGTCGAACTCGGGCTTGGTCACCTCCAGCAGCGGCAGCCCCCGGTCGCTGGCCAGGTGCAGCGCCTCGGTGATGCGCTCGTCGGCGCCTGGGCGGGTGGTGTCACCGGTGACGACGTACAGCGCCATCGCCGGGATCTGCGCGCGCAGCGCCTCGACGACGGGGTTCCGCCCGAGCAGCAGCTCGGGTGACTCCTCGGCCCGCTGACGGGCGCGCGCCCGGTCGGCGCGCTGGCGCTCCTGCGCCTGGGCCTTGCGCTGGGCGGGGTGCCCGTACCGCTGCTCGGCGGGCGGGGTGGCACCACGACCGGCGAGGGAGCGCCGGTTCTTGCCACCGGTCCCCGCGGTCGCCGTCTTCTTGCCCGCACCCGTCGTGCGGCCGCGACGCTGGCTGTTGCCGGCCATCAGTGGGTCAGCTCCCATCGGGGTCCCTGGGGGGTGTCCTCGACGGTGACGCCGAGGGCGGCGAGCTGGTCGCGGATCGCGTCCGCCGCCGCGAAGTCCTTGCGCGCCCGCGCCGCCTGGCGCTGCTCGAGCGCCAGGGCCACGAGGCCGTCCGTCGCGCGGGCGAGCCGGTCGTCGGCACCGGTGGCCGCCCACTGGGGGTCGAGCGGGTCCAGGCCGAGCACGCCGAGCATCGCGCGCACCGAGCCGAGCGTGCCCGCGACCGCGGTGTCGTTCCCGTCGGCCAGGGCCGTGTTGCCCTCGCGGACCGTGTCGTGGATCGCGGCGATCGCCGCGGGCGTGCCGAGGTCGTCGTCCAGCGCGGCGCTGAAGTCGGCGCAGAGCACCGGCGCGCCGGCGTCGGCGCCCACCCGCTCGGCAGCGCGCTTCACGAACGACTCGATCCGCCGGTAGGCCGCGCCGGCCTCCTCGAGTGCGGCGTCGGTGAACTCGACCGTCGAACGGTAGTGCGGTGCCACCAGGTAGTAGCGCAGCTCGACCGGGCGCACCCGCCGCACGACCTCGTCGACCAGCGCTGTGTTGCCCAGCGACTTGCTCATCTTCTCGCCGCCGAGGGTGACCCAGCCGTTGTGCAGCCAGTACCGGGCGAACCCCTCGCCGGCGGCCCGCGACTGCGCCTGCTCGTTCTCGTGGTGCGGGAACCGCAGGTCCAGCCCGCCGCCGTGGATGTCGAACTCCGCGCCGAGGTAGCGCTCGGCCATCGCCGAGCACTCGAGGTGCCAGCCGGGGCGGCCGCGGCCCCACGGCGTGGGCCAGGAGGCGGTCGCCGGCTCGCCGGGCTTGGCAGCCTTCCACAGCGCGAAGTCCCGCGGGTCGCGCTTGCGCTCGTCGGTGTCGGTGTCCGCGGCGGGCTCGAGGGCGTCGAGCCGCTGACCGGTGAGCGCCCCGTACTCGGGGAAGGACCGGACGTCGAAGTAGACGTCGCCGTCGACGGCGTAGGCGTGCCCGCGGTCGATCAGCCGCTGCATGAGCTCGACCATCTCCGGGATGTGCCCGGTCGCGCGCGGTTCGTAGGTCGGCGGCAGGACGCCGAGCACGTCGTAGGCGCGCGTGCTGGCCCGCTCGAACTCGTACGCCCAGGCCCACCACGGGACGTCGCGCTCGGCGGCCTTGGTGAGGATCTTGTCGTCGATGTCGGTGACGTTGCGGACGTAGGTGACCTCCAGGCCGCGCGCGGTCAGCCAGCGGCGGAGGACGTCGAAGGAGACCGCCGCCCGGACGTGCCCGACGTGCGGCGGGCCCTGCACGGTGAGACCGCAGACGTAGACGGACGCCTGCCCGGCACGCAGGGGCGTGAAGTCGCGGACCGCGCGGGCGGCCGTGTCGTACAGGCGGAGGCTCACTGCGTGGAGTCTACGGAGCGACGTGACCGGCCCGTGCGGCGTCGGTGACGTCCTCCCCCGTCCGGACCACCAGGGCGGTCGCCACCGCGGCCCGGCCCTCACCGCGACCGGTGAGCCCGAGGCCGTCGGTGGTGGTCGCCGTGACGCTGACCGGGGCGCCGAGCGCGGCGGAGAGCACCGCCTCGGCCTCCCCCCGGCGCGGACCCACCTTGGGCGCCGTCGACACCAGCTGCACCGCGGCGTTGCCCACCCGCCAACCCGCGGTGGCGAGCACCTCTCGCACGTGGGTGAGCACGTCGGCGCCGCGTGCGCCGGCCCAGCGGGGGTCGTCGGTGCCCAGCAGCCCGCCGATGTCACCGAGCCCGGCGGCGGAGAGGACGGCGTCGGTGAGCGCGTGGGCGACGACGTCGCCGTCGGAGTGCCCCGCGCAGCCGTCGGCGCCGGGCCACTCGAGGCCGGCGAGCCAGCAGGCCCGGCCGGGCTCGATCGGGTGGACGTCGGTGCCGATGCCGACCCGCGGCAGGTCGCTCACCGGGGCACCTGGCTCGCCGTCAGGCCCACACCCAGCTCCGCCAGCGCCAGGTCGTGCGGCACGGTGATCTTCGCCGACCGCTCGTCACCGGGGACGGTGTGCACCGGAACACCTGCGGCACGGACGACGGCGGCGTCGTCGGTGAGCTCGGCGGCGTCGTCCAGCGCGGCGTAGGCGGCGACCAGGGTGGCCCGGTGGAAGCCCTGCGGTGTCTGCACCCGGCGGAGCGGGGCGCGGGGCACCGCATCGGTGATCGCGCCGTCGTCGTCCACCAGCACGGTGGTGTCGACGACGGGCAGCACCGGGACGACGGCACGGGCACCGGCGGCCACGGCGTCCAGCACCCGCGCGACCGCCGCGGGCGGGGTCAGCGGGCGGGCGGCGTCGTGCACGAGGACGACGTCGGCCCGTGGACCGGCGGCGGCCAGGCCGGCGCGGACCGATGCGGTCCGGGTGGCACCGCCGTCGACGAGCCGGACCTCCGGCGGCAGGACCGCCGCGAAGGCGGCGCGCTCGGCGGCGGGGACGGTGACCACGATCTCGGCGACCCCGCCCGCGCGCAGGCCGTCGACGGCCCAGCAGACCAGCGGGCGCCCCGCGAGCGGGACGAGCGCCTTCGGCCGGTCGGCCCCCAGACGCGAACCGCTCCCGGCCGCTGCGACGATCGCGACAGCGTGCACGGGAGCGGTTCGGGGGGAACGCGGAGCGCTCAGCTGGCGAGGACCTCGTCGAGCAGGACCTCGGCCTTGTCCTCGTTGGTGCCCTCGGCGAGCGCGAGCTCGCTGACCAGGATCTGGCGGGCCTTCGAGAGCATGCGCTTCTCGCCGGCGGAGAGGCCGCGGTCCTTGTCGCGACGCCACAGGTCGCGGACCACCTCGGCCACCTTGTTGACGTCGCCGGAGGCCAGCTTCTCGAGGTTGGCCTTGTAGCGGCGCGACCAGTTCGTCGGCTCCTCGGTGTGCGGGGCGCGGAGCACCTCGAACACCCGGTTGAGCCCCTCCTGACCGACGACGTCACGGACGCCGACGATCTCTGCGTTGTCGGCCGGCACGCGCACGGTGAGGTCGCCCTGGGCGACCTTCAGCACGAGGTAGGCCTTCTCTTCACCCTTGATCGTGCGCTTCTCGATCGCCTCGATGAGCGCGGCACCGTGGTGCGGGTAGACGACGGTCTCGCCGACAGTGAAGCCCATGTGGATGTGACCCCTTTCGCTTCCCCCAGGTTAGCACGGCAGACTGACCAACGGATCGGCACCGGGCAGTAAATCTGCAGGTCAGCGGCCTGGGCCAGAGCCGCGGAGGGGTTGACAGAGCGTGGTTGATGTGCCTGCGGCGGCCGCCCCTCGGGGTGCGACGGCCCGCGCGCTGTTCCGCGCGACGCACCCGGGCCCGGCCCTCGCGGTCACCACCACGGCCACCCTGCTGGCCGTGGCGGCCGACGTGCCGCCGGCCCGGACCGCGCTGCTCTGCGCTGCCGTCCTCGCAGGTCAGGCGTCCATCGGCTGGAGCAACGACTGGCTCGACGCCGACCGCGACCGCGCCGTCGCGCGGGCCGACAAGCCGGTCGTGCAGGGCACCGTCGGCCCCGCCGTCCTGCGCCGTGCCGCCCTGTCCGCCGCCGCCGCGGCCGTCGTCCTCTCGCTCCTGCTGGGGCTCCTCCCCGGCGCGCTGCTGCTGCTCCTGGTCGCCAGCGGGTGGGCCTACAACGCCGGGCTCAAGCGCACCGCGTGGTCCGGCGCCGGCTACGTCGTCGGGTTCGGGGCCCTGCCGGCCGGAGTGGTCACCGCCGCCCCGGGGAGCCCCGCACCCCCCTGGTGGCTGATCGCCGCCGGCGCCGCACTGGGCGGCGCCGCCCACCTCGCGAACGTCGCTCCCGACCTCGAGGACGACCTGGCCACCGGGGTCCGCGGGCTCCCGCACCGGCTGGGACCGCGGGTCTCCGCCGCCTGCGGCGCGCTGCTCCTGGCCGGGGCGACGCTGGTGCTGGTGCTCGGCCCCCCGGGCGCGCCCGGGCCGACGGGGTGGGCCGCCCTCGCCCTGGCCGTGCCGGCCGCCACCGTGGCCGCGCTCTCGGGGACGGCGCGCTTCCGGGGGCTCGCCTTCCCCGCCGTGATGCTGCTGACGGTGCTGGACGTCGCGCTCCTGGTGGGCAGCGGTGCCGCCCTCGGCTGACGCCCCCGGGCCGAGGGGAACCCGCGACGCCCGCCGCTCCCTGCGGGCGGGGCGCGCAGGCGCCCGATAGGCTCCGGAGGTTCCCGCGCCACCGATCCCCGGTGGCCGGTACGGTCCTGCTGGAGGTCGACAGCTGTGAACCGCGCTCTGCGCGCCGCCACGATGGGCGTTCTGCTCTTCTCCCCGCTCGCCCTCTCGGCGTGCAGCGCCGGCCAGGTCACGCAGACCGCCACGCAGGAGCGCGACAAGGTGGGCGCGATGGCCCAGGTCGGCGACATCGTCCTGCGGCAGGTCGCGGTCACGCACCCCGAGGGCGGCCGCTACGAGGCCGGGGACGACGCCACCCTGCGGCTGGCGATCGTGAACACCGGTGTCGAGGACGAGACCCTGACGGGGGTCACCGGCGAGGGCTTCGGCGAGGCGACGATCAGCGCGGGCGAGGCAGCGGCGACCAGCACCGTCCCGCCGAACACCGGTGGCGGCGTCACCGGCTCCACGGACGCGCCCACCGGTGACGACGGCGAGCTGGAGATCCCCGCGGGGACGACCGTCTTCCTCGGGGAGGACGAGGGCCCCGCGATCACGCTCACCGACCTCGACGAGGAGCTCACGACCGGGGGGCTGGTCGAGCTGACCTTCACCTTCGAGAACGCCGGCGAGATCCCCCTGACGGTCCCGGTGGCCACCCCGGACGAGGTCCTGGAGCGCGGCGAGTCGTTCGACTTCCACCACTCGGAGGAAGAGGGCGGCCACGGCGCCGAGGAGATCGCCCGCGAGCGGGAGTCCGACGTCGGCGACGCCGAGTGACCCTCCCGCCCCACCGCTCTTCCGCCGTCTTGTCGTAGGTCGGGGTTAGCGTCGCCGCGTGCCGCCCGCCGGAGTGAAGACCGCCCGCCCTGCCCACCGCTGCACCGAGTGCGGCTACGCCTCGGCCAAGTGGGTCGGGCGCTGCCCCGAGTGCCAGGCGTGGGGCAGCCTGCAGGAGGTCGGCGCCCCCGCCACCGGGCTGCGGGCCGTCTCGGCCGGCCCGGTGAGCGCCCCCGCCCGCCCGATCGCCCAGGTCGAGCTCGCGGGCGCCCGCGCCGTCCCGACCGGCATCGCGGAGTTCGACCGCGTCCTGGGCGGCGGGCTGGTGCCGGGCGCGGTGCTCCTCGTCGCCGGGGAACCCGGGGTCGGCAAGTCCACGCTCCTGCTCGAGGTGGCCCACCGGGTGGCCGCCGCGGGCGGGCCGGCCCTCGTCGTCTCCGGGGAGGAGTCGGCCGGCCAGGTCCGGCTGCGCGCGGAGCGGATCGGCGCCCTGCACGACCGGCTGTACCTGGCCGCCGAGACCGAGCTCTCGGCGGTGCTGGCCCACGTCGAGGCCGTCAACCCCTCGCTGCTGATCCTCGACAGCGTGCAGACCGTCCGCTCCCCCGCCGTGGAGGGCACCGACGGCGGCTCGACGCAGGTGCGCGCCGTCGCCTCGGCCCTGACGGGCGTGGCGAAGACCCGGGGCATGACCACGATCCTCGTCGGCCACGTCACCAAGGACGGCGCCATCGCCGGCCCGCGCACCCTCGAGCACCTGGTCGACGTCGTCGTCTCCTTCGACGGCGAGCGGCACTCGACGCTGCGGATGGTACGGGCGACGAAGAACCGGTTCGGCCCGGCCGACGAGATCGGCTGCTTCGAGATCGGCGACAGCGGGGTCGTCGGCGTCCCCGATCCCTCGGCGCTGTTCGTGTCGCGTCGCACCGACCCGGTACCGGGCAGCTGCGTCACCGTCACCCTCGAGGGCAGCCGACCCCTGCTGGCCGAGGTGCAGGCCCTCGTGGCGAGCACGAGCGGCGGCGGCTCCCCCCGGCGGGCCGTCAGCGGGCTGGACTCGCAGCGGGTCGCCATGGTGAACGCGGTGGTGGAACGGCGTGGGCGCGTCAAGCTCGCCGAGGCCGACGTGTTCGCCGCCTCCGTCGGTGGGGTGCGGATCGCCGAGCCGGCGGCGGACCTGGCCCTGGCGCTGGCGATCGCGTCGGCCGCCAAGGACGCCCCACTGCCGGCCGGCCTGGTGGCACTCGGCGAGGTCGGCCTCTCCGGGGAGATCCGCCGGGTGGGGGGCACCGGCCGCCGGCTGGCCGAGGCCGCCCGCCAGGGCTACCGCGTCGCGCTGGTGCCCCCCGATGCCGGGCAGGCCCCGGCCGGCATGCGGCTGATCGAGGTCCCCGACCTGGGGGCCGCCTTCCACCGCATGTTCTGAGCCCGTAGGGTTTCGTATGGGGGTCGCGGGCGGACGCCGGCACCCCCGAGCCTGCCCGGCCCCCGACGGGGCCACGTAGACTCGGCCACCGAACCACTCGACCGTCAGGAGCGCTCGTGCCCGCCGACGTGGACCCCGAGGTCGCCCTGCGCGAGCTCCTCGGCCGCATCGCCCCCGGCACGGCGCTGCGCGACGGCCTCGAGCGCATCCTGGCCGGCCGCACCGGCGCGCTCATCGTGCTCGGCTACGACCGGGTGGTGGAGTCGATCTGCACCGGCGGCTTCGCCCTCGACGTCGCCCTCTCGGCCACCCGGCTGCGGGAGCTGGCGAAGATGGACGGCGCGGTGATCGTCTCCTACGACGGCAGCCGCATCGTCCGGGCGGGCGTGCACCTCATGCCCGACCCCACCGTTCCGACCGAGGAGTCGGGCACCCGGCACCGCACCGCCGAGCGGGTCGCCGTCCAGACCGGCTACCCGGTGATCTCGGTGAGCCAGTCGATGCACATCATCAGCGTGTACGTCGCCGGCCGCCGGTACACCCTCGAGCACCCCACGACGATCCTCGCCCGAGCGAACCAGGCGCTCGCCGCGCTGGAGCGCTACAAGCTCCGCCTGGACGAGGTGGCGAGCACGCTGTCCGCACTCGAGATCGAGGACCTCGTGACCGTGCGGGACGCGATGAGCGTCAGCCAGCGGCTGGAGATGGTCCGCCGCATCGCCGACGAGATCGAGGGCTTCGTCGTCGAACTGGGCACCGACGGGCGGCTGCTGGCCCTGCAGCTGGACGAGATGCTGGCCGGGGTCGAGGAGGACCGGGGGCTGCTCGTGCGCGACTACCTCCCCGCGGCAGGGCGGCGCCACCGCACGATCGACCAGGTGCTCACCGACCTGCGGGCGCTGACCGCCACGGAGCTGCTCGACCTCTCGGCGGTCGCCCGGTGCTACGGGCTGCCGACGTCGCCGGACGCGCTCGACTCCCCCGTGAGCCCGCGGGGTTACCGGCTGCTCGCCCGGGTGCCCCGGCTGCCCGCCGGCATCATCGACCGGCTGGTCGAGCACTTCGGCGGACTGCAGAAGCTGCTCGCCGCCACGATCGAGGACCTGCTGGCCGTGGAGGGCGTCGGGGAGGCCCGCGCCCGGGGTATCCGGGAGGGCTTGTCCCGGCTGGCCGAGACCTCGATCCTCGACCGCTACAGCTGAGGCTCCGGGACGAGCCTCGTCCCGAGCCTCGTCCCGGACGGGGGCCTCACTGGAGGGTGATCGGGGCATCCCCGGACACCTTGGTGTCCAGCCGGCCACGCAGCACGTAGTCACCCGCCGGCGGGGTCACCCGGGGAGCGGTGCAGGTCGGCTCGCTGGTCAGCCCGCCCCACACCACGGGGAAGACGACCAACTCCCCCGGCGCCAGCGTGCGCTCGTCGTCGCTGCTCTCCGGGAAGCAGTCGTTGCTGCCCCAGACCCGCGCGCCGTCGGCGTCGACCATCACGAGCTCCTGCAGCTGCTTGTCCAGCCTGCGCACGCACGGCACCGGCGAGGAGTTGACCACCACCAGCTCGAAGGTCGGCTTGCTGCCCACGGGCGCCGTCCCGGGGGTGCGCACCTCGAGGTCCAGCATGTCGTCGGTGCAGGGCCCACCCGGGGTCGGGCCCGCCGGTACCGGTGGCTCGCTGGGTGGCGGCGTCGTCCCCGGCGTCCGGACCCCGGAGGCCGAGGGCACCACCCGCTCCAAGGCGGGCGGCTCGGACGGCGCGGCGCCGCCGGCCGACGCGGCCGCGGGACCGCTCCCCCCGCTGCTGGTCAGGAGGCTCACCGCGAGCCACGCCAGGCCGCCGAGAACGGCCAGCAGGAGGACCAGCACGGTCAGCCGACGCCGCCAGTAGACGGCAGCGGGCAGCGGACCGACCGGGTGCAACACGCGGGGAACGCTAGTGCGCCCGGTGCGGACTGGTCCGCTCGGCACGCCGCGCCGTGCGCACGGCAGACTGGACGCCCGTGACCGGTCCGACCTCCCCCGCGGCCGCACCTGTCGGCGAGGTGATCGTCGACTGGTACGCCACCGCCGCCCGCGACCTCCCCTGGCGGACGCCAGACGTCGAACCCTGGGCCGTCCTGGTCAGCGAGGTGATGCTGCAGCAGACCCCCGTGGCGCGCGTGGAGCCCGTCTGGCGCGACTGGATGACCCGGTGGCCCACCCCGGCAGGGCTCGCCGCAACGCCGCCCGGCGAGGTGATCCGGGCCTGGGGGAAGCTCGGCTACCCCAGACGAGCCCTGCGGCTGCGGGAGGCCGCGATCGCGATCACCGAGCGGCACGGCGGCGTCGTCCCCGCCGAGGTCCCCGCCCTGGAGGCGCTACCGGGCGTCGGCACGTACACCGCCCGGGCCGTCGCCTGCTTCGGGTACGGCCGGCGCCAGCCCGTCGTCGACACCAACGTCCGCCGCGTGGTGGCGCGGCTGGTGCACGGTCGCGCGGAGGCGGGCAACGCCCGGGCCGCCGACCTCGTCGACATCGCCGCGCTGGCGCCGGAGGACGACGGCCGCGCCGTCCGCTTCTCGGTCGCGGTGATGGAGCTGGGCGCGCTGGTGTGCGTCGCCGGCACCCCGCGGTGCGGCGCGTGCCCGGTGCGTGACCGCTGCGCCTGGCGGCTGGCCGGCTCCCCGGCCCACGAGGGCCCGCCCCGGCGGGTGCAGAAGTTCACCGGCACCGACCGCCAGGTGCGTGGCCGGCTGCTGGACGTCCTGCGGGCCGCCCACGAGCCCGTGGACACCGCGGCGCTGGAACCGGCCTGGGCCGACGCGGTCCAGCGGTCCCGCTGCCTGTACTCGCTGCTCACCGACGGGCTGGTCGAGCAGACCGCCGACGGGAGATTCGCCCTTCCGACGTGAGGCGCCCTGCGAGGGTCGGCCTGCGGGGCGGGGCCGGAGGTTCCCCACGCGGGTCGACGAAAGGGCTCGACGCAGCCGGGGTACGGCACCTGGCCGCGGTGCGATCCGGAGGATCGCCATGTCACGACGACAGGGGCCGCCCCCACCTCGCGGTGGGAGCGGCCCCTGTCGTGGTCCTGCCGGCCTTACTCCGCCGAGGCGGAGCCGTTCTCGTCACCCTCGGCGCCCGAGAGGGCCACCGGCGGGGTGTCGGGCAGGTCGACCGGCTTGGCCTCGCCGCGGAAGGTGAACTTCGCGTCGGTGCCCTCGCCCTCGACGTCCACCACGATGATCTGCCCGCCGGACAGCTCGCCGTAGAGGATCTTCTCGCTCAGCGCGTCCTCGATCTCGCGCTGGATGGTCCGGCGCAGCGGCCGGGCGCCCAGCACGGGGTCGAAGCCCCGGGCGGCCAACAGCTTCTTCGCCGGCGGCGTGATCTCCAGCGCCATGTCCTTGTTCGCCAGCTGGCTCTCCACCCGGCTGACCATCAGGTCGACGATCTGGACGATCTCCTGCTCGGTCAGCTGGTGGAACACGACGATGTCGTCGATGCGGTTGAGGAACTCCGGCCGGAAGTGCTGCTTGAGCTCCTCGTTGACCTTGAGCTTCATCCGCTCGTAGTTCGACTGGTCGTCGTTGCCGGCCTGGAAGCCGAGGCCCACGGCCTTGGAGATGTCCCGCGTACCGAGGTTGGTGGTGAGGATCAGGATCGTGTTCTTGAAGTCCACGATCCGGCCCTGACCGTCGGTGAGCCGACCGTCCTCGAGAACCTGCAGCAGCGTGTTGAACACGTCCGCGTGCGCCTTCTCGATCTCGTCGAAGAGGACCACCGAGAACGGCTTGCGCCGCACCTTCTCGGTCAGCTGGCCACCCTCGTCGTAACCGACGTACCCCGGAGGGGCACCGACGAGGCGGGACACGGTGAAGCGGTCGTGGAACTCACCCATGTCGATCTGGATGAGCGCGTCGTCCTCACCGAACAGGAACTGCGCCAGCGCCTTCGCCAGCTCCGTCTTACCGACACCCGAGGGGCCGGCGAAGATGAAGGAGCCACCGGGACGGCGCGGGTCCTTGAGGCCCGCCCGCGTGCGCCGGATCGCCTGGCTGACGCTCTTGATGGCCTCTTCCTGGCCGATGATCCGCTTGTGGAGCTCGTCCTCCATGCGGAGCAGACGGGTGGTCTCCTCCTCGGTGAGCTTGAAGACGGGGATGCCGGTCCAGTTGGCCAGCACCTCGGCGATCTGCTCGTCGTCGACCTCGGCGACGACGTCCATGTCGCCGGCCTTCCACTGCTTCTCGCGCTCGGCCTTCTCGCCCAGCAGCTGCTTCTCGGTGTCGCGCAGCGACGCGGCCTTCTCGAAGTCCTGCGCGTCGATCGCCGACTCCTTCTCGCGGCGGACGGCCGCGATCTTGTCGTCGAACTCGCGCAGGTCCGGCGGCGCGGTCATCCGCTTGATCCGCATCCGCGCGCCCGCCTCGTCGATCAGGTCGATCGCCTTGTCGGGCAGGAAGCGGTCGGAGATGTACCGGTCGGCCAGCGTCGCGGCGGCCACGAGCGCGCCGTCGGTGATGCTGATCCGGTGGTGCGCCTCGTACCGGTCGCGCAGCCCCTTGAGGATCTCGATCGTGTGGGCCAGCGTCGGCTCGCCCACCTGGATCGGCTGGAAGCGGCGCTCGAGCGCGGCGTCCTTCTCCAGGTGCTTGCGGTACTCGTCGAGCGTGGTGGCGCCGATGGTCTGCAGCTCGCCGCGGGCCAGCATCGGCTTGAGGATGCTGGCGGCGTCGATCGCGCCCTCGGCGGCACCCGCCCCGACGAGGGTGTGGATCTCGTCGATGAACAGGATGATGTCGCCGCGGGTGCGGATCTCCTTGAGCACCTTCTTGAGCCGCTCCTCGAAGTCACCGCGGTAGCGGGAACCGGCGACGAGCGCACCCAGGTCGAGGGTGTAGAGCTGCTTGTCCTTCAGCGTCTCGGGCACCTCGCCCTTGACGATCGCCTGGGCCAGGCCCTCCACGACGGCGGTCTTGCCGACGCCGGGCTCGCCGATGAGGACCGGGTTGTTCTTGGTGCGCCGCGAGAGCACCTGCATGACCCGCTCGATCTCCTTGGCCCGCCCGATGACCGGGTCGAGCTTGGAGTCGCGCGCGGCCTGGGTCAGGTTGCGGCCGAACTGGTCGAGGACCAGCGAGGTCGACGGCGTGCCCTCGGCGGGGCCGCCGGCCGCGGCCGGCTCCTTGCCCTGGTAGCCGCTCAGCAGCTGGATGACCTGCTGGCGGACGCGGTTGAGGTCGGCGCCGAGCTTCACGAGGACCTGGGCGGCGACGCCCTCGCCCTCGCGGATCAGGCCGAGCAGGATGTGCTCGGTGCCGATGTAGTTGTGGCCGAGCTGCAGCGCCTCGCGCAGCGACAGCTCCAGGACCTTCTTCGCCCGCGGGGTGAAGGGGATGTGCCCGGACGGCGCCTGCTGGCCCTGCCCGATGATCTCCTCGACCTGCTGGCGGACACCCTCGAGCGAGATGCCGAGGGACTCCAGGGCCTTGGCAGCGACGCCCTCACCCTCGTGGATCAAACCCAGGAGGATGTGCTCGGTGCCGATGTAGTTGTGGTTGAGCATCCGGGCCTCTTCCTGGGCCAGGACGACGACACGGCGGGCTCGGTCGGTGAACCGTTCGAACATCTGCTGCTTCTCCTCTGACCGGCTGGTCCGGCGCTGCCCTCCCCGTGCTGGGAAGGAGCACCCGACGTCCGTCGGCGCGCGGGGGCACCGGTCTTTCCACTGTAGTCGCGGACCACGCCGTCCCGTCGTCGTCCGACGGTTCCGGTGGGTGGCTGTCCGTTCCAACCACCCCCTGGCAGGTGGTGTTCCGCCCCCGTTACGCCGTGAGCGGACGGTGCACACCGTCGGCCTGTCGGCCTCCACCGCGGCCAGGTGCCGGGAGCGCTGCACGGAGCCGGAACGAATCGACCCGCGGGTGGGGACGCTGCGCGCCCCCGCCACGCGGGTCGAAGTCCGACCAGGTCGGAGTGCTGCTGTCCTGCGTCAGTGGGCGGCTTCGTAGGCCTCGACGACGCTGGCCGGGATGCGGCCGCGGTCGCTCACCGCGTGACCGTTCTTGCGCGCCCAGTCGCGGATGGCGCCTGCCTGCTCGCGGTCCATCCGGCCACCGCCACCGGTGGCGCGGGACCGGCCACCGCCCGAGGCGCGGGTGCCGCGGCCGACCTTGCGCGCCGCCGAGATGTACCGGGCGAACGCGTCGCGCATCTCCTGGGCGTTCTTCTCCGCCAGGTCGATCTCGTACGAGGTGCCGTCGAGCGCAAAACTGACGGTCTCGTCGGCCGGAAGATTCTCGTCGAGGTCGTCGCTCAGGATGACCTGGACCTTGCGCGCCATTCGTTCCTCGCTAATCGCAGCGACCCGGAGGTCGGACGGAAATAGCACCCGGCGGGTGCTAGGTCCATTACAGCACGATCTCCGGATAATCGGAAATGGGCGCACGATTCCACTCCTCTATTCGAGGGGGAATCGAGATACGGCCCGATCAGGAACTGATTGGCCGGACCAACGGGAACAGGATCGTCTCCCGGATCCCGAGACCGGTGAGCGTCATCATCAAGCGGTCCATGCCCATTCCCACGCCCCCCGTGGGCGGCATGCCGTATTCCAGCGCCTCGAGGAAGTCCTCGTCGAGCACCATCGCCTCGGGATCGCCGGCCGCGGCCAGCAGCGCCTGCTGGGTGAACCGCTCCCGCTGGACGACGGGGTCGACGAGCTCGGAGTACCCGGTGCCCCGCTCGATCCCGCCGATGTAGAGGTCCCACTTCTCCGCGACACCCGGCTCCGAGCGGTGCGCCCGGGTCAGGGGCGAGGTGTCCACCGGGTAGTCCATGACGAACGTCGGCTCCTGCAGCGACGGCTGCACCAGCGCCTCGAAGATCTCCTCGACCAGCTTGCCGTGGATCCAGGCCGGGTCGACGCCGACCCCGTGCCGCTCGGCCAGGGCGCGCAGCTGCTCGATCGGCGTCTGCGGCGTCACCGTCTCCCCCACCGCCTCGCTGACCAGGTCGAACAGCCGCACCTGCCGCCACACGCCGGAGAGGTCCAGCTCGGTGCCGTCGTGGTGCCGAGCCACGTGGTCGCCGAACAGCGCCGCACAGCTCTCCTGGATCAGTTCCCGGGTGATGACCGCGATGTCGTTGTAGTCGAGGTAGGCCGCGTAGAACTCCAGCATCGCGAACTCCGGGGAGTGCGAGCTGTCCGCACCCTCGTTGCGGAAGTTCCGGTTGATCTCGAACACGCGGTCCAGGCCGCCGACGATGCACCGCTTGAGGAACAGCTCCGGTGCGATACGCAGGTAGAGGTCCAGGTCGAATGCGTTCATGTGGGTGCGGAACGGCCGGGCCGCCGCACCGCCGTGCACGGTCTGCAGCATCGGCGTCTCGACCTCGATGAAATCCCGCCGGCCGAGCCCCGCGCGCAGGGTGGACATGACGGTGGCGCGCTGGCGGACGGTGCGGCGGGCCTCGTCGCGCACGATCAGGTCGACGTAGCGACGGCGGACCCGCAGCTCCTCGCTCATCGGCTTGTGCGCCACCGGCAGCGGGCGCAACGCCTTGGCGGTCAGCTGCCAGGAGTCGGCGAAGACCGACAGCTCGCCGCGGCGCGACGTCCCGACCTCGCCCGCCACGAAGACGTGGTCACCGAGGTCGACGTCGGACTTCCACGCGGCGAGCGCCTCCTCGCCGACGCGGTCGCGGGAGAGCATCACCTGCAGCTCGGCGTCGCCCTCGCGCAGCGTGGCGAAGCAGAGCTTGCCGGTGTTGCGGAAGAAGATCACCCGGCCGGTGACCCCGACCCGCTCGCCGGTCATCGTGTCCGGCTCCAGCTCGGGGTGCGCGGCGCGGACCGCGGTGAGCGTCGTCGTGCGGGGCACCGTCACCGGGTAGGGGTCGACCCCCGACTCGCGCAGCCGGTCGAGCTTGGCCCGGCGGACCCGCATCTGCTCCGGCAGCTCCTCGCCGCTGTCGTCGGCGCCCGTACCGTTCGGTCCCACGTCCGTCACGGGAACCCAGCCTACGGGGCGGCCACCCGCCGCTCGGCGGCCTGCTGCCGCTGGAAGGCCAGCCGCAGCCCGTGCACCGTCAGGTCGGGCTCGCGTTCGCCGATGGTGCGGCAGCTGTCGACGAGCAGCGGGGCCAGCCCGCCGGTCGCGACGACGACCGGTGGGGTGCCGAACTGCGACACCAGCTCCGCCGAGATCCGGCCGACCAGCCCGTCGACCAGGCCGGCGAACCCGAGCACCAGCCCCGCCTGCAGCGCGGCGACGGTGTTCTTCCCGATCGCCTGCGGCGGGCAGGAGAGCTCGACCGAGCGCAGCTGGGCGGCCCGGCTGGCCAGCGCGTCGCGGCTGACCTCGACCCCCGGCGCGAGGGCGCCCCCGAGGAACTGCCCGTCCGGGCCGACGGCGTCGACGTTGGTGGAGGTGCCGAAGTCGACGACGACCACCGGCCGGGTCCCGCCGCCGGGTGCCCGGCCGAACAGCTCGTGCGCGGCCAGCGCCGTGACCACGCGGTCCGCCCCCACCTCGCGGGGATTGTCCACGTGCAGCGGGACTCCGGTGCGCACGCCCGGGCCGATGAGCACCACCGGCACCTCGAGGGAGTCCAGCAGCTGGCGCAGCGCCGGCAGCAGCGCGGGCACGGTGGAGCAGGCGGCCACCCCGGTGACCTCCGTGTCGCGCAGCAGGCCCCGCCAGAGCATGCCCAGCTCGTCGGCGGTGGCCCGGGGCGCGGTCGTCACCCGCCAGGAGCCGACCCGGCGGGCGCCGTCGAAGGTGGCGAGGACGGTCTGGCTGTTGCCGACGTCGACGGTCAGCAGCACCGGGTCACCGGATCGGGACGCCGACGTCGCTGCGCTGCTGGTCGGCGGCACCGGGCACCGGGGCCGACG
Organism: Blastococcus sp. SYSU DS0828; assembly: GCF_054050975.1. Classification (NCBI taxonomy): domain Bacteria; kingdom Bacillati; phylum Actinomycetota; class Actinomycetes; order Geodermatophilales; family Geodermatophilaceae; genus Blastococcus; species Blastococcus sp. SYSU DS0828. Next base: position 110,902 of record NZ_JBJHAK010000002.1, read on the forward strand.
GGTCGCCGCCGAGCTCGACGACGCGGTTGGCGCCGTCGACGTGGACGACCCTCGGGATGTAGCTCTTGGCCTCGGTCTCGTCCATGACGCCGTAGCTGATCAGGATGACCATGTCGCCGGGGTGCACGAGGTGGGCGGCGGCACCGTTGATGCCGATGACGCCGCTGCCCCGCTCACCGGGGATGACGTAGGTCTCCAGGCGGGCGCCGTTGGTGATGTCGACGATGGCGACCTGCTCGCCGGGCAGCAGGTCGGCGGCGTCGAGGAGGTCCTCGTCGACGGTCACCGAGCCCACGTAGTGCAGGTCGGCCTGGGTGACAGTGGCGCGGTGGATCTTGGACTTGAGCATCGTGCGCATCATCGGGGGCCTCCCAGTCGGACTGCCGTGTTGTCGAGGAGCCGGGTGCTGCCCGCGCGGACCGCGACGAGCAGGCGGGCGGGGCCGGCGGCCGGCGCCGGTCCCAGATCGGTATCGGTCAGTTCCAGGTAGTCCTGGACCAGGTCGGGGGCTTCGGCCAGGACGGCGCGGGCGGCGGCGAGGACGGCCTCGGCGCCGTGCGGGCCGGCGTCCGCACCGGCGCGCAGTGCCTGGTGCAACGTCGCTGCCCGGGCCCGTTCTTCCGGCGAGAGGTAGCGGTTGCGGCTGGACAGCGCCAGCCCGTCGTCCTCCCGCACCGTCGGGACGCCGACCACCTCCACGCCGAGCGCGAGCTCGCGGGCCATGGCGCGGATCAGGGTCAGCTGCTGGTAGTCCTTCTCGCCGAAGAGGGCGAGGTCGGGCCGCACCAGGCCGAAGAGCTTGGCGACGACGGTGAGCACCCCGGCGAAGTGCCCGGGGCGCACCGCCCCCTCCAGGACCGACCCCAGCGGGCCGGGGTCGACGGTCACCCCCACCGCGCCGGCGGGGTAGACCTCCTCGACCGGCGGGTGGAAGACGACGTCGGCGCCCTCCTCGGCCAGCGCGGCGAGGTCGGCGTCCCAGGTGCGCGGGTAGCGGTCGAAGTCCTCGCCCGGCCCGAACTGCGTCGGGTTCACGAACACCGAGACGACGACGCTGCCGGCGCGCTCGCGGGCGGCGCGGACGAGGGTGCGGTGCCCCTCGTGCAGGGCGCCCATGGTGGGCACCAGGGCGACCGGGCCGGGCAGCGCGTCGACCAGCCGGCGCAGCTCGGCGGCGGAGGCGGCGACGGCGGGCCGGGTGCCGACGGTCATCGGGACCCGGCCGGATCGTCGTGCCGGGCGGCGGCGAGCAGCTCGAGCAGCGGCGCAGCCTCGTGGTCCTTGAGCCGGCCGGCGGCGAGGGTCCGCTCCGCGGTGCGCTGTGCCATGGCGACGTAGGCGGCCACCGACCCCGGGGCTCGCTCGGTGAGGGTCCCCAGGTGGCGCGCGACGGTGCCGGCGTCGCCGCGGCTGACCGGTCCGGTGAGCCCTCGGTCACCCCGGCGCAGGCCGTTGTCGAGCGCGGCGGTGAGCAGCGGCGCCAGCACGCGGCCGGGTTCGGCCACTCCGGCGGTGCGCAGCAGGTCGGCGGCCTCGGCCACCAGGGTGACCAGGTGGTTCGCGCCGGTGACCAGCGCCGCGTGGTAGAGCGGGCGGTCGGCCTCGGCGACGAAGAACGGCTCGCCGCCCATCTCCAGCACGAGGGTCTCGGCCACGGGGCGGTGCTCCGGGCGGCTGGTCACGCCGAACGGGGCGCCGTCGAGCCGGTCGGCGTCCTCCGCGACGCCGGAGAAGGTCATGGCCGGGTGCAGCGCCAGGGCGAGCACCCCGGCCTGCTCGGCGGGGGCGAGCACGGCCAGCCCGTGCGCCCCGGACGTGTGGAACACCAGCTGACCGGCGCGCCAGGCGCCGGTCTCGGCCAGCCCGGAGACGAGGCCCGCCAGGGTGTCGTCGGGAAGGGCGAGGACGACCAGGTCGGCGGCGGCCACCACCGCGTCGGCCGGGATGAGGGGGACGCCGGGCAGCAGCCGCTCGGCGCGCTCGGCGGAGGCTGCGGACAGCCCGGACGCGGCGACGACGTCGTGGCCGGCGGCGGCGAGCGCGGCGCCCAGGACGGCGCCGACGCGGCCGGCGCCGATGACGCCCACGCGGAGGCGGGCGGGCGCGTCGGCCGGGCGGGCGTGCGTGCGGGCCGGGCCCAGCAACGCACGGACGGTCCTGCGGGGAGCAGGCATCGGTGCACCTCTCGTTCCAGTCCCTGACGGGTACCGGACGTCGGGCGCGATCCACACGGATCGCGGTGGTCGTTCGGTCCTGCTCCGGTCCGGCGCCCGCTGCAACCGGATGTGTCACGCGGGCGACGTACCGATGGCGAGTCTGTGACCCCTACGCGTCCGACGCAACGCCTCGTTGCTGTGTCCTGGCTCACGTCGGTCCGGGGCCCCGGTCGGGACCTGGCGGGGGCCCCGCCCTACCGTGACGGCCGGCACATCGGCGAAGGAGGCAGCGTGCACACGTTCGAGGGACGGACCGCACTGGTCACCGGCGGCAGCCGGGGCATCGGCCTGGGCATCGCCCGGAGCCTGGTCGAGCGCGGGGCGAGAGTGGTGCTCACCGCCCGCAAGTCCGACGCGCTGGCCGAGGCGGTCGAGGCGCTGGGCGGGCCGGAGGTGGCCGTGGCGGTCGCCGGCAACGCCGGGGACCCGGAGCACCGGGCCACCGCGGTGCGCACGGCGATCGAGACGTTCGGCAGCCTGGACGTGCTGGTCGGCAACGTCGGCATCAACCCGGCGTACGGGCCGCTGATGGACCTGGACCTCGACGCCTGCCGGAAGATCCTGGACACGAACGTCGTCGCCTCGCTGGGCCTGGTGCAGGAGGCCTGGCGGGCCTGGATGGCCGAGCACGGCGGCTCCGTGCTGTTCGTCGCCTCCGTGGCGGGGCTGCGCTCCTCGCCGGAGATCGGCGCCTACGGCGTGAGCAAGGCGGCGCTGATCAACCTCACCACCCAGCTGGCCGTGGAGCTCGCACCCAAGGTGCGGGTGAACGCGGTCGCCCCCGCGGTGGTGAAGACCCGCTTCGCCGGAGCCCTGTTCGAGGGCCGGGAGGCGGAGGCCGCGGCGGTCTACCCGATGGCGCGCCTGGGGACGCCCGAGGATGTCGGCGAGGCCGCCGCCTACCTGCTGGGCGACGGCGCCGGCTGGGTCACCGGCCAGACGCTGGTGCTCGACGGGGGTGGGCTGTCCCGCGGTCCGCGGTGAGGCTCAGCGGCCGAGGACCCGGGCCAGGACGTCGTCGCTCTCGCCGTCCTCCCGGTACCGCCGCCGGCGGCGCCCGCCGGAGACCGGGCTGACGGCGTTCTCGGCCAGGATCCGCGCCAGCCGGTCGGAGGTCTCCGCCCGCTCCTCCTCCGGCTGCGCCGTCCATTCCGGCGTCACCGCGGGGTGCGCGGTGGTGGGCGTGAACTCGGCGGGCAGCGGCGGCTCCGCCGGCTCGTCGGTGCGCCGGCGGCGGGGTGCGTCGTCGACCCGGGGCGGGGCGGGCGCGTCCAGCAGGGACCGGGCGGCCAGCCACTCCAGCGGGGACTGCGGCGGGTCGGCCGGCGGCCGCGGGGCCGAGGGCGTGACCACGGGCGACGCGACGGGAACCGGCGGCGGGGGCTCGGCCGGGGCGTGCCGCGACCCGAGGTAGGGGTCGTCCTCGTGCGCCGCGGCGCGCTCGTGTCGGCCGAACCCCGAAGGCACCGGTGCGGCCGGGCGGCCCGGCACCGGCGGGACCGGAGGACGCAGCGGCGGCGGGACCGGCGGCGCGGACGCGGCGGGGCGGACCGGCGGCGTCACGGGGACGGCCGGAGCCGGTGGCGGGGCGGAGGACCACGTGCTGGTGCTCGTGCGCACCTGCTCGAACTGCTGGGTGGGGCGTGGCTCGTCCAGCCGGATGGCCGGCCACCCCCCGGTCAGCTCGCGCGGCGGTGCGTCGTCGCTCCACGCCGCGCCGCCGTCGAGGGTGCGGGCCGGCCCGTCCACCCGGCTGGCCTGGGTGCGCATGACGATCCGCTCGACCAGCATCTCGCTGGACAGCTGTTCGGCGAGCTCGGCGCGCAAGCGGCCCATGTCCTCCCGCAGCGCCCCCAGCTGCCCGAGCTCGGTGCGCAGGCCGGTCAGCGCGGCGACGTCGTCACGGAGCGCGGCCACGCGGGCGACCTCGTCGCGCAGCTCGCCGAGCGCGGCGATCTCCCCCCGCATGCCGGCCACCCGGGCGATCTCGTCGCGGAGGCCGGTCAGGGAGGCGATCTCGCCGCGCAGCGCATCCAGCTCGTCGCGCATCGCGTCCTCGGTCTCGCGACGCAGCTCGTTCTCGAGCTCCAGCTCGTACTCGCGGCGGGCGGCGACCTCCCGCTCCAGCTCCCGCTCGTAGGCGCGCCGCAGGCCGGCCTCGCGGGCCTCGGCGCGCACCCGGTCGGTGCCGCGCCGGCCGGCGGCGAAGGTGGCGAGCACGAACGCCCAGGCCACAGCGACGACCGCCACCCGCAGCAGCTGGGCGTTGTCGGTCAGGAAGACGGCGAGCGTGGCGCCGGCGGCGAGCAGGAAACCGCCGGCCTGCAGCAGCGTCCGAGGACCCGGAGCGGCCGGGCCGCGGTCGACGTCGTCGTCCTCGCGGCGGGGCATGGCTCCAGCGTAACGACGTGCGGCGTTCACGGGGAGCATTCGCCCCCGTGCCCACAGTGGCCACAGGTGCAACAGTGCGGAGGTGACCCTCTCCCTGCTCGACTGGCGCCGCCGGGTGGCCGCGCTGCACGCCGCCGTCCGGGACGACCCCGATCCCGAACGGGGCTGGCAGCGGTGGCGGGACGGCCGCGACGAGCTCTTCGCCGGCCACCCGCAGTCGCCGCTGGACCCGGCCGCCCGGGCGGCCTTCCGCGGTCTGCCGGTCGCCCCGTACGACCCGGGGCTGCGGTTCGAGCCGGTGCTCGAGCCCGCGGGACCCCGGCGCCTGGAGGTACCGACGGCCGCCGACGGCGTGGTGCCGCTGGAGCGGATCGGGGCGGTGGCGCTGCCCGGCGTCGGCCGGCTGGACGTCTGGTGGATCGCCCTCTACGGGGGTGGGGTCTTCCTGCCGCTGCGCGATGGGACCGCCGGCGACACCACCTACGGCGGTGGCCGCTACCTGCTGGACACGGTGAAGGGCGCGGACCTCGGCAGCGACGGCGACCGGCTGGTGGTCGACCTCAACTTCGCCTACCACCCGTCGTGCGCCTACGACCCGCGCTGGTCGTGCCCGCTGGCACCGGAGGGCAACCGGGTGCCGACTGCGGTCGCCGCCGGGGAACAGCTGCCCCCCGGCGGCTGGACGTGACGTGCTGGAACGGCCCCCGTGCAGGGACCCGCCGCGAGCCCGTGACGTGCTGGAACGGCCGCCCTTCAGGGTCCCGCGCCGAGCGTCCGAGGCGTGGGGGGAAGGGCGGTCCTTCTACTGATCGTCAGGGGTCCTGGCTCAGCGTCGACGGTGAGCCAGGACCCCGAGTGGTGAGCCAGGAGCGAGCCCGAGGGGTGGGCCGGGACGGCGGTCAGCCCTGCGCGAGGGCGCCGTCGGAGCTGAACACCAGGCCGAGGGAGATCTCGCCCCGCTGCAGCGCCGCCTTGGTCAGCGGGCCGCCGGTGTCCAGCGCCCGGAACTCGGCGAACTCCAGGCCGTAGGTCTCCTCCAGCCCCGGCTGGCAGAACGGCCGGGTCGGGCACTCGGTCGGCCCGCCGAGGACGAGCGAGCCGTCCCCGCAGGCCTCCGCGAGCTCGGAGAGGGTGCTGACCCCCAGCTCGTCGGCGAAGGCCTGGGTGACGGCGAAGGCGTTCTGGTCGGCGGCCTCCGCCGGCTCCCCGACGACCAGGCCAGCCTCCTCGGCCAGCGGCTGGAGGGCCGCCAGCGTCTCCTGGACGTCGCCACTGGCGACCTGGTTCTGCTCGTCACCCTCGAGCGTCTCGGTGACGGTGGCCAGGTACTCGGGGAAGACCTGGATCTCCCCGTTGCGCAGCGCCTGCAGGTACAGCTCCCGGTTGCCGGCCTCCCGGACGGAGGCGTCGAACCCGGCGGCGCTGAGGACGTCGGCGTAGATGGTGGCGAGGATCGTCGACTCGGTGAAGTTGGCGGCGCCCACGACGATCGGGCCGCTGCCCTGGGCGAGGCCGGCGGTGTCGACGTTCTCCTCGACCCAGGCGGCGGCGACGTCCTCGGCGTTCTGCCGCTCGACGTCGACCGCGGCGTTCATGTCGATGAGGTCTTCGGTGGTGAGCTCCGCCGAGACGGCGTCCAGCGCCGGCAGCAGCGCCGGGTTCGCCTCGGCCGCGGCCACGTTGACCGCCGGGATGATGTTGTCGGCGTTCTGCAGGTCCTGGTCGTCGTCGAGGACGACGAGCTGGTCGCCGGCGACCGGGGCGCAAGCGTCGCCGGAGGCCTGGCCGCCGCCGGTGTCCCCCGCGCCCCCGGTGCCGGAGGACCCCGACTCCCCGCAGGCCGCGGTCAGCGCGACGGCGAGGGCGAGTGGAGCGAGGGAACGGATTCGTGCGCGCATGGTCGGAGGCCCGCCTTCTGTGTCCCGTGCCGGTCGGCACGCGTGTCTGGCGGGAGGACTCCCGCGCCACCATCGAACCGTCCCGTTGTGCACCACGCAATCGGGTATCCGGCGCCCGGGGATCCGTTACCGACGTGTGATCACTGGGGGACGCCGGTCGCGGTCAGCTCGGGCTCTCCCCGCACGGCCCGCCGGCGACCGGTCACGAGGGGCACCCGCTTCGGCCCGGGCCGCGCCGCCCAGGAGAGCACCACCAGCACCAGCTCGGTGAGCAGCGCCAGCGCCGCGATGACGATCGCGCCGGCGATGATCAGCCCGTAGTCCTGCTGGCCGAACCCGAGGTTGACCACCCGGCCCAGGCCACCCCCGCCGACGAGTGCCGCAAGCCCGGCCGTCGCCACCACCTGCACGGCGGCGGTGCGCACCCCGGTCATGACCAGGGGCAGCGCCAGCGGCAGGTCGACCCGGCGCAGCACCTGCCCTCGGGTCATGCCCATGGCGCGGGCGGCCTCGCGGACGTCGCCGTCCACCCCCCGGAAGCCGACGTAGGTGTTGGTGAGGATGGGCGGGAAGGCGAACACGGCCAGGGCGATCGCCGTGGCCCGGTTGCCGAAGCCGATCGGGCTGACCGCGAACAGGGTGAGCAGCGCGAGCGTGGGCACCGCGCGGCTGACGTTCGACAGGACGACCACCGCTCCCCCGCCGCGCCCGCTGGTGCCCAGGGCGATGCCCAGGGGCAGCGCGAGAACCAGGGCGGCGAGGACGGCGATCGCCGAGACCGCGAGGTGCTCGACGAGCAGGTCCAGCAGCCCGCCGGGCCGGGTCCAGTTGTACGGGTCGTTGAGGTAGACGAGGGCGTCGCCGAAGCCGGTCACGACCGCGCCCTCGCCCACGGGGTGAGCAGCCGTTCCGCGCCGGCGAGCAGCAGGTCGGCCAGCAGCGCGAGCAGCACGCAGCCGACCGCGCCGGTGACGATCTCGGCCCGGTAGAAATTGGCGTTGAAGCCGCCGAAGATCAGCTGGCCAAGCCCGCCGTGCCCCACCAGGACACCCACGGTGGTGAGCGCGACGGTGGAGACGGTGGCGATCCGCAGCCCGGCCATGAACGCCGGCAGCGCCAGCGGCAGGTCGATCTGCCAGAACAGCCGGATCCGGCCGTAGCCCATGCCCTGCGCGGCCTCGCGCACCTCCGCCGGCACGCCCTGCAGGCCGGTCAGGAAGTTGCGGACCAGGATCACCAGCGAGTAGACGACCAGCCCGATCAGCACCGTCGTCGCCGTCAGCCCGGTGAACGGGAAGATCAGGGCGAACATCGCCAGCGACGGGATCGTGTAGACGATCGAGGAGAAGCCGAGCACCGGGCCGGCCAGCCACCGGACGCGACGGGCGAGCAGGGCCAGCGGCAGGGCGACGAGCGCCCCGATGACGACGGCGGCGACGGTGAGCCTGACGTGCTCCCCGAGGTACCGCAGAATGGTGTCCCAGTTCGCCACCACGTAGGTTGCGTCGAACCACGGGTTCGGCGCCCCGTCCACGGCCAGCACCGCGCCGGAGGCGGACGTACCCGCACCCGCGCTCAGCACCGGGCGCATCCCAGGAGGGCCACCCCGTGGACGCTACTGCGCACACTCCACCGACCGCGAGCGCGTCCGGTGACGCGGCGGAGATCCGGCTGGAGGGCGTGGGCAAGGTCTACGACGACGGCACCGTGGGCGTGGCCGAGCTCGACCTCACCTTCGCCGCGGGCGAGCTGACCGTGCTGGTCGGCCCGTCCGGCTGCGGGAAGACGACCACGATGAAGATGATCAACCGGATCATCGAGCCCACCACCGGCCGCATCGTGATCGGCGGCGACGACGTCACCCGGGCCGATCCGGTGGAGCTGCGCCGCCGCATCGGCTACGTCATCCAGAACGTCGGCCTCTTCCCGCACCAGACGATCCGCGCCAACGTCGGAACGGTCCCCCGGCTGCTGGGCTGGGACAAGAGGGAGATCCGGGCGCGGGTCGACGAGCTGCTGGCCACCGTGGGCCTCGATCCGGCGGTGCACGGCGACCGCTACCCCGCCCAGCTCTCCGGCGGGCAGCGCCAGCGGGCCGGGGTGGCCCGGGCGCTGGCCGCCGATCCGCCGGTGCTGCTCATGGACGAGCCGTTCTCCGCCGTCGACCCCGTGGTTCGCGAGCGGCTGCAGGCGGAGTTCCTGCGGCTGCAGGCCACGGTGCGCAAGACCATCGTCTTCGTCACCCACGACATCGAGGAGGCCGTGCGGATCGGCGACCGCATCGCGGTCATGAGCGAGGGCGGCCGGGTCGAGCAGTTCGCCACCCCCGCCGACCTGCTGGGCCGGCCGGCGAACGAGTTCGTGGCCGACTTCGTCGGCGCGGACCGGGGCCTCAAGCGGCTCGCCGTCACCGGCATCGACCCCGAGGACCTGGAGCAGCCGCCGGTGCTGCACGTCGACGACGGGCTGGCCGACGCCCGGTCGGCGCTGCAGCGGTCCGGCGCGCGCTGGGCCGTGGTGCTCGACGACGCCGAGCACCTGCACGGCTGGCTGTCGCCGGACCGCGCCACGGGCGGCGGGACCGTCGGATCCGCGGCCCGGCGGATGGAGGCCTGGGTGCCGCGCGAGGCGTCGCTGAAGACGGCGTTCGCCACGATGCTGCAGCACGAGGCGGGGTGGGTGGCGGTGCTCGACGGGGACCAGTTCCTCGGCGTCCTCACGCCGGAGTCGCTGCACTCGGCGCTGCGCCGCTCGGTGGAGGGGCGGGTGCCGGAGACGGCCGGAGCCGCGTCGGCCTAGGGACGCCGGTCCTCCAGCAGCGGGCCGGCCACCCGGTACCGCGCGCTGACGAACGCCCCGTTGACCGCTGACTCGACCAGCTCGAGGTCCAGCCGGCGCGGGAGCAGCGGCCGGCCCGCGCCGAGGGTCACCGGCGCGATCGAGACCACGACCTCGTCCAGCAGCCCGGCCTCGGCGAACTGACCGGCCAAGTCGCCCCCGCCGACCAGCCAGAGGTCCTTCCCGCCCGCCGCCGCGGTCATCGCCTCGTGGACGGCACGGACGTCCCCGGAGGCGAACCGGACCGCGGGCCCTGCCGCTACCAGGTGGCGCGAGGTCATCACCCACGTCGGCAGCGTGTAGGGCCACGGCTTGCCGGCCTCGTGCTCCAGGACCCACTCGTAGGTCGTCGACCCCATGACCAGGGCGCCGATCCCGGCCATGAAGGCGTCCATGCCGAAGGCACCCGCCTCGTCGTGCGGCTGGCGCAGCAGCCAGTCGAGGGAGTCCTGCGGGTCGGCGATCCAGCCGTCGAGGGTGGTGGCGGTGTAGTAGGTCAGCACGGGTCTCCTCCAGGGGTCTCGCCGCGGCGGGCGCGGAGCCAGTCGATGGGGTCGCCGGTGTCGATCCGGCGGCCCGCCGTCCGCAGCAGGTGCCGGACCAGCTGACGCCGGTGGGCCGAGAAGGTGAGCACGTGGGCGACGACGCCGCTCAGGACGAAGCTCTCCGGCGGCTCGCAGAGCGCGTCGATCAGCCGGTCGTCCCAGCCGCCCCGGCGGTCGACGTCGCGGATCACCGCGAGCCACCGGGGAGCCACGGCGTCGTGCCGCTCCAGCAACGTGGCGGGGTCCGCGTCGGCGTGACGGTCGGGCACGTCGCGCCCCTCGATCGACGCCAGCCAGACCTCGACCGTGTAGACCAGGTGCGTCAGCACCGCCTGCATCGACTCCTCCGGGCCGTCCCACGGCAGCACGACCAGGCCGGGCAGCCGCGTCGCGCGGAACTCCTCGTCGGTCAGCCCCTTCGCCGCCTCGAGCAGGTGCCGGGTGTCGTCGAGGTCGTGCGCCACCAGTTGCTCGGTGAGCGGGTTCATCGCGTGCTCCGTGCTCTGCACCCACAGGGACGTGGGCGGGTGGAAGTGGATGCCGTTGGGCGCCGGCAGCCAGTGGCCGGACCCGGCGTCCACCGCGCTGGGCGGCCGGCCGTAGGCGCGGGTGAAGGCCCGGCTGAACCCCTCGACCGACTCGTACCCGGCCGCCCACGCGGCCTCGGTGACGCTGCTGCCCTGCCGCAGCTGCCAGGCGGCGCGCTCGAGCATCACCCGGCGCCGCATCGCCACGGGCGCCTCCCCGGCCTCCCGGGACAGGACCCGGCTGAAGTGGAACGGGGAGGCGTAGGCGTCGCCGGCCATCTCGGCGAGAGTGTGGTTCTCCTCGTCCAGCACGGCGTCGAGGAGTTCGCGGAGGCGGTCGCGTCCCGTCATGCCTGCAGCGTGCCGTCCCGGGAGCCGCCGGCGCTTGACCGTTCTTGCCCGGCGCGGGGCCGGGCGAGCGCTAGGCCGAGACCCCGGGGGCCGGATCGTCGTCGGACGAGCCCGGCGGGACGCGGCACACCGACTCCAGCCACAGCGCCGCGGCGACCAGCGCGAGGGCCGTGACGAGGCCGAGCAGCGCGGTCACCGTGTCGCTGCCGGCGTACTGCAACCGGCCCACCGCGGGGCCGGTGTAGGCGAGGACGCCGAGCCAGACGCCGGTGAAGACGGCGCCCACGTAGGCGCTGGCCTGGGCGAGCACCGCCAGCCGGGCGACGAGCATCGGCTCGACCGGGCGGACGCTCGCGGCGTCGCGCTCCCGGGGGCCGCGGCCGGCCCGTGCCTCGCGCAGCGCGTGCAGGCGGGAGCGCAGCACCCGGGCCCCCAGCGCCTCGGCCAGGGCCAGCACTGCCAGCGGCGCCGGCAGCCACCAGCGCAACGGCGGCAGGTCGCCGTACCAGGCGCGCACCAGCAGCCACGCGGCCACGGTGAGCCCGAGGGCGAGGACGACGAGGTCGCGGCGGCGGACGGGGGTCACGGCGTCCTCAGTGCAGGTGGTCCCAGCGCACGACCGCCGCCACGTCGGCGGGGTCGAGCGCGGCCACCAGGTCGGCAACCCGGCCGCGGCCCGGGAGGACTGCGGTCGGGTCGAGGGTCAGCCAAGGCACCAGCACGAACGCCCGTTCGTGCGCCCGCGGGTGCGGCAGGGTCAGCGCGGGGTCGTCGGAGAGCACGGGGGCGCCGTCGTCACCGGTCACGGTGACCACGTCGACGTCGAGCGTGCGGGCGCCCCAGCGCACCTCGCGGGTGCGGCCGGCCGCCTGCTCCAGCTCCTGCGCCCGCGCGAGCCAGCCCCGGGCATCCCGTTCGCCGCGGACGACGGCAATCGCGTTGAGGTACGGCGGCTGCTCGACCGGCCCCCACGGCGGGGTCTCGTACAGCGTGGAGCGGGCGACGAGCACGCCGTCGTCCTTCAGCGCGGTGAGCGCGGTGCGCAGCGCGCCGGCGCGGTCGCCCAGGTTGGCGCCCAGCGAGAGGACGGCGCGGCTCACCGGCGCTCCCTGCGGATGGTGACCTCGACGTCGTCGAACGGCACCCCCAGCTCGGCCTGCGGCTTGTGCACGGTGATCTCGACGGCGTCGACGAGCTCGTCGGCCAGGCAGACGTCGGCCAGCCGCTGGGCGAGGGTCTCGAGCAGGTTGACCGGCTCCCCCGCGACCACGTGGTGCAACCGCTGGGCCAGGTCGGCGTAGTTCACCGTCCGCGCGAGGTCGTCGGCCGCGGCCGCGGCGGTGGTGTCCAGCTCCAGGACGGCGTCCACCCGGAACATCTGCCCGCGCTCGCGCTCGAAGGCGTAGACGCCGTGGTGGGCGTGGGCGCGGATGCCCCGGACGACGATCCGGTCAGGGGTGCTGGCCACGGCCGGCTCCTCTCGCCGCGCGGACGGCGGCCACGGTGCGGATGGCGTCGACCGAGCCGGCGGCGTCGTGCACCCGTACGCCCCAGGCCCCGGCCTGCGCGGCGAGCACCGTGGTGGCCAGGGTCGCGGCGTCGCGCTCCTCGGCCGGGCGGGGGACGCCGTCGGCGTCGGCGAGCAGCCGGCCCAGGAAGGTCTTGCGCGAGGCGCCGACGAGCACCGGCAGCCCCACGGCCACGAGCCGGTCGAGCCCGGCCAGCAGCGCCCAGTTGTGCTCGGCGCGCTTGGCGAAGCCCAGGCCGGGGTCGAGGACCAGCTGGTCGGGGCGCACCCCGGCGGCGACGACGTCCTCCACCCGGGCGGTGAGCTCGGCGCAGACCTCGGTGACGACGTCGCCGTACTGCGCCGCCGCGTACATCTCCCGGCTGTGCCCGCGCCAGTGCATGAGCACCCAGGGCACGCCCGCCTCGGCCACCAGGTCGGCCATGTTCTTGTCCGCCAGCCCACCGCTGACGTCGTTGACCAGCACCGCGCCGGCGTGCAGCGCCGCCTCGGCCACCTCGGCGCGGGTGGTGTCGACGCTGGTGCGCACGCCCGCGGCGGAGAGCTCCCGGATGACCGGGAGCACGCGGCGGCACTCCTCCTCGGCGTCCACCCGGTCGGCTCCCGGGCGGGTGGACTCCCCGCCGACGTCGACGTAGTCGGCGCCCGCGCCGTGCATGGCCAGTCCGTGCGCGATCGCGGTGGCGGGGTCGGCGAAGCAGCCGCCGTCGGAGAAGGAGTCGGGCGTGACGTTGAGGACGCCCATCACCAGGCAGTGACCCGGACGGGGCAGCGCGGCGGGGCTCATCGACGCGCCCCGCTCACCGGCCGAGCACGAGGGCCATGGCCTCGCTGCGGGTGGCCGCGTTCTCGCGGAAGATGCCGCGGACCGCGGAGGTGACCGTGGAGGAACCGGGCTTGCGGACGCCGCGCATCGCCATGCACAGGTGCTCGGCCTGGACCACGACCAGCACGCCGCGCGGCTTGAGGGCGTCGTCGAGGGCGTCGGCGATCTGCCGGGTCATCCGCTCCTGCACCTGCGGCCGGCGGGCGTAGACCTCGACCAGCCGGGCCAGCTTGGACAGCCCGGTCACCCGGCCGTCCTGCCCCGGGATGTAGGCGACGTGCGCGACCCCGTGGAAGGGCACCAGGTGGTGCTCGCAGGTCGAGTACATCGGGATGTCCTTGACCAGCACCAGCTCGTCGTGGTCCTCGTCGAACGTGGTCGCGAGGATGTCGTACGGGTCCTGCGCCAGCCCGGCGAAGGTCTCCGCGTAGGCCCGCGCGACGCGCGCCGGGGTGTCCTGCAGGCCCGGCCGGTCCGGGTCCTCGCCGATGGCGAGCAGCAGCTCCCGGACCGCCGCCGCGGCCCGCTCCTGGTCCACCCCCGGCGCCGGGGTCAGCAGCTGGTCGGCGGGTTCGGCCGGGATCTCGCTCATCGGTGGTCCCGGCTCATCGCTGGACCGGGGCCCCGACGTCACCGACCGGGCTGGTGGCCCCCGACCCGTTCTGCCCGGCCCGCTCCGCCGGCGTCAGCACCGGCGGCTGGTCGGACGGGGTGCGCTTGCCGAAGCCGTTGTACGGGGCGAGGGCCGGCCGCTTGGCGACCGGAGCGCAGATGCGCGCCATGTCGTCCTTGGAGAGCGTCTCCTTCTCGATCAGCTCGAGCACGAGCTGGTCGAGGACGTGGCGGTACTCGACCAGGATCTCCCACGCCTCGTCGTGCGCGGCCTCGATCAGGGCGCGGATCTCCGCGTCGATGTCGGCGGCGACGGCCTCGGAGTAGTCGGGGCGGGACCCCATGTCCCGGCCGAGGAACGGCTCGGAGTCGCTGCTGCCGTACTTCACCGCGCCCAGCTTGGCGCTCATGCCGTACTGGGTCACCATCGCGCGGGCCATCGAGGTGGCCTTCTCGATGTCGTTGCCGGCCCCGGTGGTCGGCTCGTGGAAGACGAGTTCCTCGGCGGCCCGCCCGCCGAGGGCGTAGGCGAGGGTGTCGATCATCTCCGACCGGGTCTGGGTGTACTTGTCCTCGGTCGGCAGCACGAGGGTGTGCCCCAGCGAGCGGCCGCGGGGCAGGATCGTCACCTTGTGCACCGGGTCCAGGTTGGGCAGCGCGTGCGCCACCAGGGCGTGCCCGCCCTCGTGGTAGGCGGTGACCTTCTTCTCCTTCTCGCTCATCGCCCGCGTCTTGCGCTCGGGGCCGGCGATGACGCGGTCGATCGCCTCCTCGAGGGTCGCGTCGGTGATCATCGAGCCGTTGTTGCGGGCGGTGAGCAACGCGCCCTCGTTGAGCACGTTGGCGAGGTCGGCGCCGGTGAAGCCCGGCGTGCGGCGGGCCACGGTCTCCAGGTCGACGTCGGGCGCGAGCGGCTTGCCCTTGGCGTGCACCTCGAGGATCTTCTTGCGACCCTCGAGATCGGGGCGGTCGACGGCGATCTGCCGGTCGAAGCGACCCGGGCGCAGCAGCGCGGGGTCCAGGACGTCGGGCCGGTTGGTCGCGGCGATCAGGATGACCCCGCCCTTGACGTCGAAGCCGTCCATCTCGACGAGCATCTGGTTGAGCGTCTGCTCGCGCTCGTCGTGCCCGCCGCCCATGCCGGCGCCGCGCTGCCGCCCGACGGCGTCGATCTCGTCGACGAAGATGATCGCCGGGGAGTTCTCCTTGGCCTGGGTGAACAGGTCGCGGACCCGGCTGGCACCGACACCGACGAACATCTCGACGAAGTCCGACCCGGAGATCGAGAAGAACGGCACGCCCGCCTCGCCGGCGACCGCGCGGGCCAGCAGGGTCTTGCCGGTGCCGGGCGGGCCGAAGAGCAGCACGCCCTTGGGGATCTTCGCGCCGACGGCCTGGAACTTCACCGGGTTGGCGAGGAAGTCCTTGATCTCGTGCAGCTCTTCGATCGCCTCGTCGGCGCCGGCGACGTCGGCGAACGTCGTCTTCGGCATGTCCTTGGTGATCTGCTTGGCCTTCGACTTGCCGAAGGCCATGACGCCCCGGCCGCCGCCCTGCATGGAGTTGAACAGCCAGAAGAGCAGCAGGAGCAGGATCAGGAACGGCAGGAAGCTGACCAGCAGGCTGACCAGCAGGCTGTCCTGGGTGACGTTGGTGTCGAACTGCTCGTCCTCCTGGGCGCGCAGGAGGTCGACGATGTCGCCCTCGACCGCCACCGGGTAGGAGGTGGTGACCTCGGTGCTGCCCTCGACCTCGTCGGTCAGCTCCAGGTCGAGCGTCTGCTCCTTGGTGTTGAGCGTCGCCGACTCGACGTTGCCGCTCTCGATCTGCTCGAGGGCCGTCGAGGTGGTGATCTCCTGGCGGTTGCCCTCACCGCTGAACAGCGACGAGACGGTCAGGGCCAGCAGGATGACCAGGACCACCCAGAACCACACGGAGCGGAAGATCTTCTTACGTTCCATACACCGATGCCGGGCGCCGGCGTGCCGGCTCGCCCGTCGACCCTCCTGACCGTCCCGGGGACGCCGCCACGGCCCGGGCACGGACCCCGGCGCTCGGTGCAGCGTCGTCGGGATCGACGGTACACCGGTGCACCTGGGCGATCCCTGCGTGCGAGCTGGGAACGTCCCCCGCCCGGGCGACGTGACCGGCGACGGGCCCGGAGGGTCCTCGCCGGTCACGGCAGACGCGCGGGCCACGGGGCGGGGACGGCAGGCGGTCGCGGCACCGGAGGTGATCCGCCCCGCGAGGGTCGCAGCCGGCGACGGGCCCGGAGGCTCCTCACCGGCCGCGACGGGAGGGCTCAAGCGCAGCCGGGGCACGGCACCCGGCCGCGGTCGTCGTCCGGAGGACGACGACGTGTCAGGCGTAGACCTCGGGCTTGAGCGTGCCGATGTAGGGCAGGTCGCGGTACCGCTCGGCGTAGTCCAGGCCGTAGCCGACGACGAACTCGTTCGGGATGTCGAAGCCGACGTACTTCACCGGCACCTCCACCTTGACCGCGTCGGGCTTGCGGAGCAGCGTGCAGACCTCCAGCGACGCGGGGTTCCGGCCGCCGAGGTTCTTGAGCAGCCAGGAGAGCGTCAGCCCGGAGTCGATGATGTCCTCGAGCACCAGCACGTGCTTGCCGGTGATGTCCCGGTCGAGGTCCTTGAGGATGCGCACGACACCCGAGGAGCTGGTGGCGGACCCGTAGGAGGAAACCGCCATGAACTCCATCTGGGTGGGCAGCTGGAGCGCGCGGGCGAAGTCGCTCATGAACAGCACCGCGCCCTTGAGCACGCCGACGAGCAGGACCTCCCTGCCCGCGTAGTCGGCGGCGACCGCCGCGGCGAGCTCGGCGATCTTGTCGCGGATCTGCGCCTCGCTGAGCAGGACGTGGTCGATGTCCGGGCCGTAGCCGTGGTCGGGACCGAGTGCGCCGGGCGTGCTGGCAGGCTCCGTCACGGAGTGTGCTCCTCGTGGGGTGCGGTTCCGGGGGTGCTGCGCCGAGCCTCCGGCGGCAGCAGCACCAGACTGCCAGACGCCCGGACGACGCCCGCGCCGCCGGGTAGGTCGACCACGCCCTGCCCCCGCCAGCCGGTGACCAGGCTCTCGACCGCGCGCAGGTGGACCGCCTGCAGGTCGGGGACCCCGGCACCGCGCAGCCACCCGCGGAGCACGCGCCGGCGGAGCGCGGCCGGCAGCGCTTCCAGCGGCCGGGCGGGCAGGCCGCCGTCGCCGGACTCCGCGGCCAGCCGGGCGAGCTCGGCGGCCGCCAGGTCGTCGAGCGCGTCGAGGTCCTCCCGGAGCATCCCCGCGGTGCGCGCCAACGCCGGCGCCACACCGCCGCCGAGGACCTCCTCCAGCAGCGGCAGGACCTCGGTGCGCAGCCGCACCCGGGTGTAGGCGGGGTCGGTGTTCCACGGGTCGTCCCACACGGGCAGCCCCTGGTCCGCGCAAGCCCGCCGGGTGGTCTCGCGGCGGACGCCGAGCAGCGGCCGCCACCAGGAGACGCCGTCGGAGACCCGCAAGGGCACCATGCCCGCGACCGACCGGGGCCCGGAGCCGCGGCCCAGGCCGAGCAGGACCGTCTCCGCCTGGTCGTCCAGCGTGTGCCCGAGGGCGACCCGGGCGCCGCGCTCCCGCGCCGCGGCGGCCAGCGCGGCGTAGCGGGCGGTGCGGGCCGCCGCCTCGGGGCCACCGGGGCCGGCCACCCGCACGGGCAGCACCAGCACCGGGTCCAGGCCCAGCTGCCGCAGCAGCGCGGCCGTGCTCTCCGCACGCGCGCCCGAACCGGGCTGCAGGCCGTGGTCGACGGTGACCGCGCCGACGCGCACGCCGGCGGACCGCGCCTCGAAGGCGAGTGCGGCGGCCAGGGCCAGCGAGTCCGCTCCCCCGCTGCAGGCGGCGAGCACCGGGCCCGCGCCGGACCGCAGCCCGGCGCGGACCGCGAGCCGCACCGCGGCGACCGCGCGAGGTGGCCCGGCCACCGGCCTCAGGCGGGGAGCGCCGGGCGGCCGAGCACCCGCTCCACCCACCGCTCGGGCGCGGTGAGCTCGTCGACCAGCGGCAGGTTCGCCGGCCCCTCCCAGACCCGGTTGAAGCCCTCCATGCCGGCGAGCTCGACCACCCCGCCGACGAAGTGCCGGCCGTCGGCGTACTGCTTCATCTTCTGCTCCAGCCCCAGCAGCCGGCGCATCACGCGGTCGAGCGGTCCGCGACCCTTGCGGCGCTGCGCGAACCGCTTGCGCAGGGTGCGCACCGACGGGACCACGTCGGGCCCGACACCGTCCATGACGTACTCGGCGTGGCCCTCGACGAGGCTCATCACCGCGGTCACCCGGTCCAGCACGGCCCGCTGCCGCGGGTCGCGCACCAGCGCCAGCAGCCCCTCGGAGCCGCCGTCCCCGCCCCGCACCGCGTCGGCGAGGCCGCGCAGCAGGTCCTGCAGGCGCTCGCGCAGCACGTCCGGGGCCAGGTCGGTGGCGGCGACGAACTCCGCGATCTGCGACTCGAGGTAGCCGGTCAGCCAGGGGACGCCGGTGAACTGCAGCTGGTGGGTGACCTCGTGCAGGCAGACCCAGAGCCGGAAGTCCGACGGGTCGACGCCCAGCTTCCGCTCGGTCGCCACGATGTTCGGCGCCACCAGCAGCAGCCGGCCACCGGTGCCGAAGACCTCGTACTGGCCGAGCACCCGCGAGGACAGGAAGGCCAGCAGCCCACCGGCCTGCAGCCCGGTGGCGCGGGAGCCGATGGCCGTGGCGAGGGCGCCGGGACGGCTCTCCTGGCGCTCGGTCAGCTTGTGCACCAGCGGGTCGAGCAGGGCCGCCATGCCGCGGGCGTTGGCGTCCGCCCAACCCGGACGGTCGACGACGACGACCTCCGGGACCGCGCCCCCGGGGGCGGGCCGCAACCCGGTGAGGGCCTCGACGTGTGCGACGGCGGTGGCCGCGGCCCGGTGCAGCTCGGCGACGACGGCGGCGGCCTCCTCCCGGGTCGTGCTCGGGCCGCTGCTCACCAGCCGGCGGGCCGTGCGTCCGGCGAGATCCCAGTCGACCATCGAGGAGGCGCTGCTCATCGCCTCACCGTACGCGTGGAGCACCCCCCGGCCCGGCGGGCCGCGGCGTCACCGGCAGCCGCAGGCGGCCAGCGTGGCGGCGACCTCGTCGAGCGCGGCCTCCGCAGCCACCTCGCTGCCCGTCGCCTCGTCCGCCACCACGGCGAAGGCCAGCAGCCGTCCGTCCGCGGTCACGATGGTGCCGGCGAGGGCGTTGACACCCAGCAGCGTGCCGGTCTTCGCGCGGACGGTCCCCGGCGCGGTCGCCGGGTCGTCGTCGCCGCGGTCGGCGAGGGTGCCGTCGTACCCGGCCACCGGGAGCCCGGCGAGCAGGCCCGCGGCGTTCCCGAGGCTGCCGTCGGCAGCCCCGCGCACCAGGGCGGTGAGCAGCTCGGCGGTCACCACGTCCTCCCGGGAGAGGCCGCTGGCGTCGGCGAGGGCGACGCCGGTGACGTCCAGGCCGGCCTCGTCCAGCGTGTCGACGATGGCCCGGGCCGCGCCCTCGAACGTCGCCGGCTCCCCCCGTGACAGCGCCACGTGCCGGGCAAGGGACTCGGCGAGCACGTTGTCGGACATGGACAGCGCCTGCTCGACCAGCCGGGCGACCGGTGCGGACTCCACGGTGCCGAGCGTCCGCGCCCCGGCGGGGGCCTGCCCGAGGACCACGGCGGCGCCGGGCGCGCCGAGCGCGTCGGCGAGGGCGGAGCCGGCGTCCAGGCCGGGCTGCCCGCTCCGGGCGGTCGCCCCGGGGCTGACCCGGGCGCCGTCGACGGCGGTGGCGGTGATCGGCGCGGCGTAGCTGGAGGGGGCGTCCCCCGCACCCCAGCCGCTGGCCGTGAGCGGGCCGCTGAACAGCGAGCTGTCGACCACGACGCGGGTCACGGCGGTGCCGGCGGGGAGCGCGGCGACCACCTGGGTGGCGAGGTCGGCCACGGTCGGGGCGCCGGGATAGGTCAGCGACGGCTCGGTGCGCGACAGCGTCGGGTCCCCGCCGCCCACGAGCACCACCTCGCCGGGGGTGGCGCCGCTGACGACCCGGGTCTCGAACGTGTCGGCCGGGTCGAGGGTGGTGAGCACGGCGGCAGCGGTGAGCAGCTTGGCGGTGGAGGCCGGGGTCAGGGGCGCGCCGGCGTCCTGGTCGTAGAGCACCTGACCGGTGGCGACGTCGATGACCTGCGCCGTCGTCCCGGGCCCCAGCGGCGGGCCGGTGACCAGCGGGGTCAGCGTGGCCGCGAGGACGTCGGGGTCCGGGAGGGGCGCGTCGGCCGCCAGCCCGGCCAGGACGGGCTCGGCCTCGCCCAGGCTGGGCAGCTCCGCGTCGGGGACGGCGACAGCGCCGTCCCGGCCCGTGTCGCCGCCGAGCGCGACGCCGAGCCCGACACCCCCGGCGGCGAGCAGCAGCACGAGGACCACGACGCCGATCGTCATGCGCCGTCGGAAGCGGCCGTAGTTGGCCGTGACGATCGTCGAGCCGCTCGACGAGATGGTGCCCACCCCCCACAGGGGGGCCTGCGCCGACCGGATCGTCCCCCGTGGGCCACACTACGTCCGTGCAGTTCGACGTGACGGTAGAAATCCCGAAGGGCCAGCGGAACAAGTACGAGCTGGACCATGAGACCGGACGCATCCGCTTGGACCGGATGCTGTTCACCTCCACCCGCTACCCGGCGGACTACGGCTACATCGAGAACACCCTGGGGCAGGACGGCGACCCGCTGGACGCCCTGGTGATCCTCGAGGAGCCGACGTTCCCCGGGTGCCTGGTCACCTGCCGGGCCATCGGCATGTTCCGCATGACCGACGAGGCCGGAGGGGACGACAAGGTCCTCTGCGTCCCGGCGACGGACCCGCGGGTGGCGCACCTCAAGGAGATCGAGGACGTGTCGGAGTTCGACCGCCTCGAGATCCAGCACTTCTTCGAGACCTACAAGGACCTCGAGCCGGGCAAGTCGGTCGAGGGCGCCGAGTGGGTCGGCCGCGACGCGGCCGAGGCCGAGATCCTGGCCTCGATCGAGCGCGCCAAGAACAACTCCACGCACCACTGACCTCCCGCCCGGCCTTCCGGACCGGGCGTCGGGTGCACCGATGGCGGCACGTCCCCCTGGGGACGTGCCGCCATCAGCCGTACCCGGGTGCAGGGCCGTCGGGCTCGTCGTCCGGATGCGGGCCCCGGACGGGCCGGCCGCCGCCATGTGCGTCCGGCTGCACGGCGGGCCAGGGAACGACGACGGGCCCGTCCTCGCGGACGGGCCCGTGTGTGCGCGAGCCGCCTGTCGGAATCGAACCGACGACCTTCTCATTACGAGTGAGATGCTCTACCGACTGAGCTAAGGCGGCGGACTGCCCGCACAGCCTACGACACGGCCGCGCCGGGCTCGCGCACGGGCCGAGGTGTCACGCGGGCAAGCGCAGGGCGACGGTCAGCGCTTCCAGGGCCACCTGGGGCTTCACGTTCTGCTCCAGCGCACGGCGGCAGGCCAGGATGGCGTCGATGCGGCGCAGCGCCCCCTCCGCGCCGATCCGCCGGGCCAGTTCCTCGGCGTCGGCGCGGCGGTCGGGGTGGTTGAGCTGCGGCGCGGGGTGGGTCGGGGAGGACACAGCGGCGTCGAGGACCAGTGCGTCGCGGTAGAGCCCGGCCAGGTCGACCAGCGCGCGGTCCAGGGAGTCGCGACCGAGCCGGGTGGCCCGCGACTTCTGCCGCTTCTCCAGCTCCTTGAGCTGGCCCGCACCCCGGCTGGCGGCGGCCACGCCCGGCCCGCGCGCACCGACCCCCAGGCTGGCCTTGACCGCCTCGGTCTCGGCCCCGTCCAGAGCGGCGGAGGCCTCGTCGGCCTCCTCCTTCGCCGCGCCGACCAGGTCGTCGGCGGCGTCCAGGCACGCGGCGAGGGAGACCAGCCGCAGGGGGACGTCGAGCACCGCCTTGCGGGCCAGCCGTGCCGTCTCATCCCGGGCCAGCCGCCGGGCCCGGCCCACGTGCCCGCCCGACGCCGCGGCCGACCAGGCGGCCAGCGCGGGGTCGACGCCGTCCCGGCGGACCAGCACCTCGGCGATCGCCTCCGCCGGCGGGGTGCGCAGCCCGACGACGCGGCAGCGCGAGCGGATGGTGACAGGCACGTCGTCCGGGTGGAGGCTGGGCGCGCACAGCAGGAACACGGTGCGCGGCGGCGGCTCCTCGAGCATCTTGAGCACGGTGTTGGACGCCTGCTCGGTCATCCGGTCGGCGTCCTCGACCACCACCACCTGCCAGCGGCCCTGCGAGGGGGCCCGGCCGGCGATGCGCACGAGCTCGCGCACCTCGGCGACGCCGATGGACAGGCCCTCGGGGACGATCATCTGCACGTCGGCGTGCGTCCCGGCCAGCACGGTGCGGCACGCGTGGCAGGTGCCGTCCCCGCCCGCGGGGCACTGCAGCGCGGCGGCGAAGGCGCGCGCGGCCACCGACCGCCCGGACCCCGGCGGGCCGGTGAACAGCCAGGCGTGGGTCATCGCGGTCGGGTCGGCGATCGCCGCCCGCAGTTCGGCCACCACGGCCGGCTGGCCGACCACCTGCGTCCAGACGCCCTCCTCGGGCGCCACCACCGGGGCGGTCACGGGTGCAGCTGCGGCGTGGCGCCGGTCTGCGCGTGCGGATGGTGCGCGTGGGCACCGCCCCGGCCGTCGTGCCGCAGCTCGGGAGCGACCTGGGTCTGCGCGGCCGGCGGTGCGGGGGTCTGCAGCGGCAGCCCGGAGAGCAGCTCGGCGACCCGCACCCGGATCGCGGCCGCGAGCTCGTCGGGTGAACGCCGCGCGTCGAGCACCAGGTAGCGGTCGGGCTCGGCCTCGGCGAGCTCCTGGAAGGTGCGCCGCACCCGCTGGTGGAACTCCAGCGACTCCGACTCCAGCCGGTCGGCGGCGGCCCGGCCGCGGGCTCGCGCGAGGCCCACCTCGGGCGGCAGGTCGAGCAGGACCGTCAGGTCGGGCTGCAGGCCCTGGCTGGCCCAGCGGGAGATCGTGCGGACGTCGTCGAGCGGGATCGTGCGCCCGGCGCCCTGGTAGGCCAGCGAGCTGTCGATGAACCGGTCGGTGATCACGACCTCGCCGGCGTCGAGCGCGGGGCGCAGCACCTCGTGCACGTGCTGGGCGCGGTCGGCGGCGTAGAGCAGCGCCTCGGCCCGCGGGGCGATGCCCACCTGGGCGCGGTCGAGCACGATCGAGCGGATCCCGGCCCCCGGCGGGGTGGCGCCGGGCTCGAAGGACGCACGGGCGGTCAGCCCCTCGTCGGCGAGCCACTCCTGCAGCCGGCGCACCTGGGTGGACTTGCCGGCCCCCTCGCCGCCCTCGAAGGCGATGAGCACCCCGCCCCCGGCCAGCCTGCGGCGCGCGGTGGTGTCGCGGCGCAGCGCGGTGACGACGTCGGCCCACAGCGGGATGGGGCGCCGGTCGTCCATCTGCCGGTAGGCGAGCAACCCGACGCCGATGGCCAGCAGCCCGGCCGCGAGCAGCATGATCCGCTCGCCGGAGAGCGGCAGCACGACGGCGCCGAGGTCGAGCTCCTCCCGGCCGATCAGCCCCACCCCGATCGGCACGAGGGCCAGGGAGATGATCAGCGCCGCGCGGACCAGGGACTGCACGATCGCGAAGGTGCGGCCCCGGATCGAGTCCTCCACCTCGGTGCCGATCAGGGTGATCCCGGCCAGGAAGGCCATGCCGGCGAAGAAGCCCATGACGACCACGAGCAGCAGCGAGATCCACAGCGCGAAGGACAGCGACAGCAGCACCACGACCACCCCGGCGCCGACGATCGCCAGCCCGAAGATGCGCTCGCGGGCGAGGTCGCGGGCCACGCTGGGGCCGATGCCGATGCCCAGGCCCAGGCCGACGAAGACGGCCCCGAACAGCAGGCCGTACGCCGCCTCGCCGCCCCCGAGCACGTTGACGTAGGCCTGCCCGGTGGCGATGATCGCGCCCGCCGCGACGAAGGCCCCGGTGATGCCCACGACCAGGCCCCGGATCAGTCGGGTGTGCCCGGCGAAGGAGAAGCCCTTGACCAGCGAGCCGAGGAAGCTCTCCTGCTGGCCGACCACCGCCCCCTCCGCCCGGCGGCCGCTGATCGACGGCAGGTTCCAGATGACGAAGGCCGCGACCAGGAAGGTGAGCGCGTTCAGGTAGAGGGCGAGGTCCACCTCGTCCACGCCCGGCAGGACGGCGCTGAGCTCGCCGCCCACGCTGGTGAGCAGGGCGAACACGATCGCCGCGGCCACCGGGGTGAGCCCGTAGGTGGTGACCAGGGAGAGCTGGTTGGCCGGCTCCAGCTGGTCCTTGCGCAGCATGTTGGGGACGGCGGCGTCCTTGGCCGGGATCCAGAACAGGCTGAAGGCCTCGATGACGAACTGGGCGATGAAGAGCCAGATGAGGTTGTCGACGATCGGGATCGAGGCGAACAGCCCGAACCGGAAGATGTCGGTGACCACCATCGTCTTCCGCCGGTCGAACCGGTCGGCGAAGGCCCCGGCCACCGGGCCGAGCACGATGGCCGGGAGCAGCCGGAAGAGCAGGACGCCGGCCAGCGCGAAGTTCTGCGCGGCGTAGTCGTCGAAGGTCATCGTCGCCGTGACGGTGATGGCGAGCAGGCCGAGCCAGTCACCGAAGCTGGACAGCAGCGTGGACAGCCAGAGCTTGCGGAAGTCGCGCACCCGCAGCACCGCGCGGATCTTGGCCACCGTGCCCACCGCACCGGAGCCGTCCGCGCCCGAGGCGGACGAGCCGGGGGGTGCGCCGTCCGGGCCGACGTCGGTCAGGGGCGGGCCCGCGGACGGCGGCACCGGCGTGCCGGCGGGCGGCAGCCCGTCGCCCGGGGCGGCCGGCTCCCCGACCGGAGCAGCCGGCACCGCCTTCTCGGGCGGTGCCGGTGAGTTCGGGTCGGCCGGAATGGCGAGCTCCCCAGGTCGGTGGGCGGCAGGGCGGAGCGGGCCCAGCGGGGTTACGGTACCGGCCGGGGACCACGTTCCGGCACCGCATTACCCGGCGGGTGGGCGGTTCTCGACGGCTCCGCGGACGGGCGGAGCCCTGTCAGGGTCGGGGATGATGAGTGCGACCGGGGATCCGACGCGCCAGGCCGGCAAGACTTCACCCGGCCGTTGGCACCCGGACACCTACCTGCGGTTCGCCGGGGAACGCGCCCGCCCGTTCGCCGACCTGCTCGCCCGGGTGGGGGCCCCCGACCCGCGGGTCGTCGTCGACCTGGGCTGCGGAGAGGGCTCCCTGACCGCTTCGCTGGCGCAGCGCTGGCCGGGTGCCCGCGTCATCGGCGTCGACTCCTCCCCCGAGATGCTGGCCGCGGCCACCGCCACCGCTCCCGGGCACGTGGAGTTCCGGCTCGGCGACGTGCGGGACTGGACCCCGGCCGGCGCGGTGGACGTCGTCGTCAGCAACGCCGTCCTGCACTGGGTGCCCGGGCACCCGGACCTCATGGCGCGCTGGGCCGCGGCCCTGCCGGCCGGCGGGTGGCTCGCCGTCCAGGTGCCGGGCAACTTCCGGGCACCCACCCACGCGCTGCTGGCCGACCTGTGCCGCCGCCCGGAGTGGGCCGACCGGCTGGCCGGCGTCGCGCCGCGGGCCGACGCCGTGCTCGAGCCCGCCGGCTACGCCGAGGTGCTCACCGGGGCGGGGTTGGTGCCCGACGTCTGGGAGACGACGTACCTGCATGAGCTGAGCGGGCCCGACCCGGTGCTGGCCTGGGTGCGCTCGACGGTGCTGCGCCCGGTCCTCGCCCGGCTGGACGACGACGCCGCGACCGCGTTCTCCGCCGCCTACGCCGAGGCCCTGCGGACGGCCTACCCGCCCCGACCCGACGGCACGACGCTGCTGCCCTTCCGGCGGGTCTTCGCCGTCGGCACCCGCCTGTCCTGACCGTCGGCCGGCGGCGGTCAGCGCGGGGTGAGCCGGTAGGCGTGCGTCCGGTAGGGCAGCTCGAGCTCCGGCCGCCCCCGGGTGCCGGGGTGGTCGGCCAGCAGCCGGCGGATCGCGGAGAGGAACTCCTCGCGCCGGGCGCCGTCCATGACCGCCACGTAGCTGCGGGTGGCGATGCCGCCGACGACGTCCTCGGGGCCCGCACGCTGCACGATCCCCGACTCGACGACCTCGACGTCGGCCCCGAGCTCCTCGGCGAAGCGGTCGACGACGCGCTGGTCGGCCTCGTGCCCGCGCGCCTCGTCGGCGATCAGCTCCTCCAGTGCGGCGATCCAGGGCACCCGGTCGTCGCGGGTGTTCCAGACCAGGCCGAGGACTCCACCGGGACGGAGCACCCGGCGGATCTCGCGGGCGGCCGGGACCGGGTCGAACCAGTGCGCGGCCTGCCCGGCCACGACGGCGTCGACCGAGGCGTTCCCAGCCGGGAGCCGCTCCGCGGTCCCCACGGCGGTGGCGACCGCCGGGAACCGGGCGCCGAGCTCGGCCAGCATCTCCGGGGACGGGTCGACCGCGCGGACGCGGTGCCCCAGGCCCAGCACGACCTGGGTGAGCAGTCCCGTGCCGGCACCGACGTCGAGCACGTCGAGCGACCGGTCCCGGCCGAGGAGGAACTCGACCGCGTCGACCGGGTACGTCGGCCGCAGCGCGGCGTACCCGGCCGCGACCGCCCCGAACGAGCGCGCCCGTGCCCCCAGCGCGTCCTCGTCCGGCGGCCCCGCCCCGAGGCCTCCCCCGAGCATGCGAGGGGTGCGGGGGACGGGGTCCTTCATCAGCCCGCGGTGACCGGGTCCGACGCCGTCGTGGCGGCCTTCTTCGCGGTCGTCTTCTTCGCGGTGGCCTTCTTCGCGGTCGTCTTCTTCGCCGCCGTCTTCTTCGCCGTCGTCTTCTTGGCGGCCTTCTTCTTCGACGGTCCAGCGGCTCGGCGGTCGGCCAGGAGCTCGGCGGCGCGCTCGATCGTGATCGACTCGACGTCGTCGCCCTTGCGCAGGCTGGCGTTGGTCTCGCCGTCGGTGACGTAGGGCCCGAAGCGACCCTCGCGCACGGTCACCACGCCCTGGGTGACCGGGTCGGGGCCGAGCTCCTTGAGCGGGGCCTTGGCCGCCGCCCGGCCGCGCTGCTTGGGCTGGGCGAAGATCGCCAGAGCCTCGTCCAGCGTGGTGGTGAACAACTTCTCCTCGCTGTCGAGCGAGCGGGAGTCGGTGCCCTTCTTCAGGTACGGACCGTACCGGCCGTTGAGCGCCTGGATCTCCTCGCCGTCGGGCGCGGTGCCGACGGTGCGCGGCAGCGTCAGGAGCTTCAGCGCGTCGTCGATGGTCACCGTCTCCGGGGACATCGACGAGAACAGGCTCGCCGTGCGCGGCGACTCCTTGCTCCCCTCGGGGACGACGGTGGTGACGTAGGGGCCGTAGCGGCCTGCCTTCACCACGACCGGGTGCCCGGACTCCGGGTCGGTGCCCAGCTCCCGGTCGCCCGAGGGCGCCTCCAGCAGCTCGCGGACCTTCTCCTCGGTCAGCTCGTCGGGCGCGAGGTCCTCGGGGATGCTGACGCGCGCGCCGTCCTCGCCGTCGGCCTGCAGGTAGGGGCCGTAGCGGCCGACGCGGACGACGACCGGGCGGCCCTCGCGGTCGGTGGCGCGCAGCGGGATCGAGTTGATGCCGCGGGCGTCGATCTCCTCCAGCCGCTGGCCGATGACCTGCTTGAGCCCGCCGGACTGCGCGATCGCGCCGGCGTGCCGGCCCTCGCCACCGAAGTAGAACTCGGTCAGCCAGTCCACCCGGCCCAGGTTCCCGCCGGCGATCTCGTCGAGCTCCTCCTCCAGCGAGGCGGTGAACTGGTAGTCGACCAGCTGGGCGAAGTACTGCTCGAGCAGGTTGACCACGGCGAACGCCACGAACGACGGGACCAGGGCGTTGCCCTTCTTCCACACGTACCCGCGGTCCTGGATGGTCTGCATGATCGACGCGAACGTCGACGGCCGGCCGATCCCCAGCTCCTCCAGCCGGGCCACAAGGCTCGGCTCGGTGTAGCGGGACGGCGGCTGGGTGGTGTGGCCCTTGGCGTCGAGCGACCGGGTGTCGAGGGTCTGGCCGCGCTCCAGGCGCGGCAGCCGGCGCTCGGCGTCGTCGCTGCCGTGGTCGTCGTCGCCGTCCTTCTGCGCGCCCTCGTCCCGGGACTCCACGTAGGCCCGCAGGAAGCCGGGGAAGGTGATCGTGCGGCCGCTGGCGGTGAACTCGACCGCCTCGTCGGTGCTGCTGCGACCGGCCAGCCGGACGCTGACGGTCTGGCCGACGGCGTCGGCCATCTGCGAGGCGACGGTGCGCTGCCAGATCAGCTCGTAGAGCCGGAACTCGTCGCGCGCCAGCTCCGACGCCAGCTGACCGGGGGTCCGGAAGCTGTCCCCGGCGGGCCGGATGGCCTCGTGCGCCTCCTGCGCCCCCTTGGACTTCTTGCTGTAGACCCGCGCCTCCGGCGGCACGTACGCGTCGCCGTACAGCTCCCGCGCCTGGGTGCGAGCGGCGTTGACCGCCTCGGCCGACAGGTTCGTCGAGTCGGTCCGCATGTAGGTGATGTGGCCGTTCTCGTACAGCCGCTGCGCCACCCGCATGACCTGCGCCGACGACCAGCCGAGCTTGCGACCGGCCTCCATCTGCAGCGTGGAGGTGGTGAACGGGGCGTACGGACGACGGCGGTAGGGCTTCTCGTCGACCCGGCTGACGGTCACCTGGCGGCCCTCGAGCCGGGCGGCCAGGCCGCGGGCGCCGGCCTCGTCGAGGTGCACGACGTCACCGGTGACGCGGCCGGTGGCTGCGTCGAAGTCCTTGCCGGTGGCGACGCGGCTGTCGTCGACGCTGACCAGCTTGGCCCGCACGGTGGTGGGCTCGCCCGCGTCGGCGCCGGCGGCGCGGCCGGGGACGGCGAAGGTGCCCTCCAGCGACCAGTAGTCGGCGGCGTGGAAGGCCATCCGCTCCCGCTCGCGCTCCACGACGATGCGGGTGGCCACCGACTGGACGCGGCCGGCCGAGAGCTTCGGCAGCACCTTCTTCCAGAGGACCGGGGAGACCTCGTAGCCGTAGAGCCGGTCGAGGATGCGCCGGGTCTCCTGCGCGTCGACCAGGTGGGTGTCGAGCTCCCGCGGGTTGGCCACGGCACGGGCGATCGCCTCGGGGGTGATCTCGTGGAAGACCATCCGGCGCACCGGCACCCGCGGCTTGAGGGTGTCGATCAGGTGCCAGGCGATGGCCTCGCCCTCGCGGTCCTCGTCTGTCGCGAGGTAGATCTCGCTGGCGTCCTTCACCAGCTGCTTGAGCCGGGTGACCTGCTGCTTGCGGTCGGGGCTGACCACGTAGAGCGGCTCGAAGGAGTTGTCGACGTCGACACCGAGCCGCGCCCACGCCGCGCCCTTGTGCTCGGCCGGGACGTCGGCGGCGTTGCGCGGCAGGTCGCGGATGTGCCCGACGCTGGCCTCGACGACGTAGCCGCTGCCCAGGTAGCCGGCGATCTTGTTCGCCTTCGTCGGCGACTCGACGATGACCAGCGGCCGGCCGCCGGACGCGGCCGAGCCCCGGCGGGCCGGCGTCTTCTTCGCGCCGTCCGTCGTGGGGTCGCTCTCGGTCTGCGTGGTCTTGGTGGGCACGGGACTCCTGTCGGTGCTGCGGGGGCGGTGCGGGTGCGGCGGGACCGGCCGGTCGGCCGGTCTCCTGCGTCGCCCCGGCGGGTGCCGGGGCGGCGGGCGCCACCGCGGAACGCCCCTCGGCGGGCCACGGTAAGCCACCCCGGCGCCGTGGCGCCGGGGGCGACCTCTCCATGGGCGTGCCGCCACCCCGACCAACGTGGATGGTGCGGCCGTGTTCCCGCAGGTGGAAGGCGGTGTACCGCCAAGGGGTCAGCCGCCGGCGGTGTTCAGGGCGCGCTGGTGGTGAGCTCGGACCCGGTGGAGGACGCCGTCGTCGCCTCGCCGACGACGACCGAGCGCCGCTTGGACACCACGACCGCGACCACGATGACGACGACGGCGGCCAGCGCGATCGCCACCCGGACCGGGGTGTTGGCGCCCTCCCCGACCGACAGGGCGACCACCGCGGGTGCGATGAGCAGTGCCACCAGGTTCATCACCTTGATCAGCGGGTTGATCGCCGGGCCGGCGGTGTCCTTGAAGGGGTCGCCCACCGTGTCGCCGATGACGGTGGCCGCGTGGGCCTCGCTGCCCTTCCCCCCGTAGCTGCCGTCCTCCACCATCTTCTTGGCGTTGTCCCAGGCGCCGCCGGAGTTGGAGAGGAACACCGCCATGAGCGTGCCCGCCGCGATGGCGCCGACGAGGTAGGCGGCCAGCGGGCCGATGCCGAGACCGAAGCCCACGGCCACCGGCGCCAGCACGGCCAGCAGGCCCGGGGTGGCGAGCTCGCGCAGCGAGTCCTTGGTGCAGATGTCGACGACCCGGCTGTAGTCCGGCCGCTCCTCGAACGTCATGATCCCGGGGTGCGTGCGGAACTGCTCGCGCACCTCGAAGACCACGCGTCCGGCGGCCCGGGACACGGCGCTGATGGCCAGCCCGGAGAAGAAGAAGACCACTGCGGCGCCGAGGACCGCACCGACGATGTTGTTCGGGTTGACCAGGCTGAAGGCGGTGCCGAGCGTGGCGCCGGCCTCGTCGAGCGCGACGGCGACCTGGGCGTTGTAGGAGCCGAAGAGCGCGGTGGCGGCGAGGACGGCGGTGGCGATGGCGATGCCCTTGGTGATCGCCTTGGTGGTGTTGCCGACGGCGTCGAGGTCGGTGAGCACCCGGGCGCCGTCGTCGTCGATGTCGCCGGACATCTCGGCGATGCCCTGGGCGTTGTCGCTGACCGGGCCGAAGGTGTCCATGGAGACGATCACGCCGGCGGTGGTGAGCAGCCCGCACCCGGCCAGGGCGACGGCGTAGAGCGCGGCCCCGCCCCCGATGAGGAAGGCGCCGTAGACCGCTCCCCCGATGAGCAGCGCGGCGTAGACCGCCGACTCCAGGCCCAGCGAGATGCCGGAGAGGATGACGGTGGCCGGTCCGGTGAGGGAGCTGCGCCCGACGTCCTGGACCGGCTTGCGGCTGGTCTCGGTGAAGTAGCCGGTGAGCTGCTGGATGGCCGCGGCCAGCACGACGCCGACGAGCACCGCCACGAGGCCGAGCACCTGCGGGCTGACAGCCAGGCCCGCACCCCCACCGGTGCCGGGCAGCACGGTGAACGCGGCGACCGCCACGAGCACCAGCGACACCACGGCGGAGACGAAGAAGCCGCGGTTGATCGGGGCCAGGCCGTTGCGGTCGTTCTTGCCCGGGTTGGTGGCCAGGATGCCCACGACCGAGGCGATGACCCCGATCGCGGCCACCACGAGGGGGAAGACCATGCCCACCGAGCCGAAGAAGACCTGGCCCAGGATGAGGGCGGCGACCAGGGTGACGGCGTAGGACTCGAAGAGGTCGGCGGCCATCCCGGCGCAGTCGCCGACGTTGTCGCCCACGTTGTCGGCGATGGTCGCGGCGTTGCGGGGATCGTCCTCCGGAATGCCGGCCTCGACCTTGCCGACCAGGTCGGCGCCGACGTCGGCGGCCTTGGTGAAGATGCCGCCGCCGACGCGCATGAACATCGCCAGCAGCGCACCGCCGAACCCGAAGCCCTCGAGGACGACCGGCGCGGTCTCGTCGAACAGCAGCAGGACCAGCGCCGCGCCGAACAGGCCGAGGCCGATGGTGATCATCCCGCAGACGCCGCCGGTCCGGTACGCGATGCGGAAGGCCGGCCGGTAGCCGCCCTCGCGGGCGGCGGCCGCCACCCGCACGTTGCCGCGCGTGGCCAGGGTCATGCCGATGAAGCCGACCAGCGCCGAGAACAGTGCCCCGACGAGGAAGAACACCGCCCGTCCCACCCGGGTGCCGAAGCCGCCGTCGGCCACGGGGAGGACCAGCAGCAGGGCGAAGACGATCACCGCGAAGACGCTGAGCGTGCGGAACTGCCGACGCAGGTAGGCCGCCGCGCCCTCCTGGACGGCCCGGGCGATCTCCTTCATCTTCTCCGTGCCCTGATCGGCGGCGATGACGGCGCGGACCAGGTAGGCGGCGAAGGCCAGCGCGGCGAGGGAGATCGCGAGGATGACGGCGACCAGCGCCGTCTCCCCGCCGGACAGCGATCCGTCAGGCATGGCTCCTCCAGGCGTCTGCGGCCGCCCGGGAGGCGCCGTGCTCCCCGGTGCGGCGGAGGTCGGCGTCCCGGGGGCGGGCCCCGGGACGGCGCGAAGTGTAAGGGAGATCACACTGCATGTGGCCGGTCCGCGCGCTCCTTCTCCCGGCGGGCGACGGCCGGTTGCGCCCGGGTGTGACAGTGGGGAGGTGACCACGCTCCACCCGGTCCGGTCGGCTCCCCCTCCCGGCACGGACGACCGGTCCGGGGGCGCTGCGGCCTGGCCCGGCGGCGGCGAGCTGCTGGCCGCGCTGCTGGCGGACACGGCCGAGGACGAGCAGCCGGTGACCCACGTGCACCACCTGCCGGTGCGTGAGAGCCGCACGGCCGCGTGGCCGGAGTGGGTGGAGCCGGGCCTGCGCGACCGGTTGGTGGCACGGGGCGTGCGCGCTCCGTGGCAGCACCAGGTCGCGGCGGCGCAGGCGGCGCGGGAAGGCCGGCACGTCGTCGTCGCCACCGGCACCGCGTCGGGGAAGTCGCTGGCCTACCAGCTCCCGGCCCTGACCACGCTCGCCGAGGACCCGCGCGCCTGCGTCCTCTACCTCGCGCCCACCAAGGCGCTGGCCCGCGACCAGCTGGCCTCGGTGGCCGAGCTCGCGGACCCCTCGGTGCGGCCGGCCCCCTACGACGGCGACACCCCGGCCGAAGAGCGGGACTGGGTCCGGCGGCACTCCCGCTGGATCGTCACCAACCCCGACATGCTGCACCGCGGGATCCTGCCCGCGCACCAGCGCTGGTCGAGCACGCTGCGCCGGGTGGCCTACGTGGTGATCGACGAGTGCCACGCCTACCGCGGGGTGTTCGGCTCGCACGTCGGGCACGTGCTGCGCCGGCTCCGCCGGATCTGCCGCCGCTACGGCGCGGACCCGGTCTTCGTGCTCGCGTCGGCCACCGTGGCCGACCCGGCCGCCGCGGCGACCCGGCTGATCGGGGCGGACGTCGTCGCCGTCACCGACGACGGCTCCCCGCGCCCGGGCGCCACCTTCGCGCTCTGGGAACCACCGCTCACCGAGCGGACCGGCGAGCACGGGGCGCCGCTGCGCCGCTCGGCCGCCGCCGACGCCGCCGGCCTGCTCGCCGACCTCGTCGAGCGGGGCGCGCGGACGCTGGCGTTCGTGCGCTCGCGCCGCAGCGCGGAGTCGGTGGCCGAGCAGGCCCGCCGGCTGCTGCACGACCGCGGCCGCGCCGACCTCGTCCCCCGGGTGGACTCCTACCGCGGCGGCTACCTGCCCGAGGAGCGCCGGGAGCTGGAGCGGGCGCTCTCGGCCGGGGACCTGCTGGGCGTGGCGACCACCAACGCGCTCGAGCTCGGCATCGACATCGCGGGACTGGACGCGGTCCTGCTGGCCGGCTACCCCGGGACGCTCGCCTCGCTCTGGCAGCAGGCGGGGCGGGCCGGGCGGGCGCAGCGGGAGTCACTGGTGGTGTTCGTCGCGCGCGACGACCCGCTGGACCACTACCTGGCCCACCACCCGCGGGCGGTGTTCGGGCGGCCGGTCGAGGCCACCGTCACCGACCCGGCCAACCCCTACGTGCTGGGCCCGCAGCTGTGCTGCGCCGCGGCCGAGCTCCCGCTGGTGCCCGCGGACCTCGCCGACTTCGGCGGCCCGGTGGCCGAGGCGCAGCTGGACGAGCTGGTGGCCGCCGGGCAGCTGCGCCGGCGGCCGGCCGGCTGGTACTGGGCCGGGCGCGGCCGCCCCGACGTCGACATCCGCGGCAGCGGGGACGAGCCGGTGGCGATCATCGAAGCCGGCACCGGCCGGCTGCTCGGCACCGTCGACGGCGGCGCCGCGCACTCCACCGTGCACGAGGGCGCCCTCTACGTGCACCGGGGCGACACCTTCGTCGTCGACGAGTTCGACCTCGACGACGCCTGCGCTGTCGTGCACCCGGAGAGCCCCGACTGGACCACGGTGGCCCGCGACGTCACCGACCTGGCGATCGTCTCGATCGAGCAGACCCGGTCGCTGGGCACGGTCACCGCGCACACCGGCGTCGTCGACGTGACCAACCAGGTGGTCGCGTACCAGCGGCGGCGGCTGGGCACCGGCGAGGTGCTCGCCGAGTTCCCGCTCGACCTGCCGCCGCGCCAGCTGCGGACCAAGGCGGTGTGGCTGACCCTCGACTCCCGCGCCGTGCAGCGGGCGGAGGTCGACGACGCGGCGCTGCCCGGCTCGCTGCACGCCGCCGAGCACGCGGCGATCGGCATCCTGCCGCTGCTGGCCACCTGCGACCGCTGGGACCTCGGCGGGCTCTCCACCGCGGTGCACCCCGACACCGGGACGGCGGCGATCTTCGTCTACGACGGCCACCCCGGCGGAGCGGGCTTCGCCGAGCGCGGCTACGCGGCACTGCGCAGCTGGCTGCAGGCCACCCGCGCGACCGTGGCCAGCTGCGAGTGCGAGAGCGGCTGCCCCTCGTGCGTGCAGTCGCCCAAGTGCGGCAACGGCAACGACCCCCTCGACAAGGCCGGCGCGGTGCGGGTGCTCGACGTCGTCCTGGACGAGCTGGCCACCGTCGACGAGCGGGGCGCGGACGACCTCGCCGACGAGGACGACGACGCCCCGGTTCCCGGCGCGGTCACTGCTGCCGAAGAGGTGCCCGCGCCGACCGAGGAGGACCTCGTCTTCTGACCCGGTCGGCGCGGCGGCTGCGACCGGGCCGGCGCGGGCCCGGCCCTCCGCGCCGTGCACGCCGAGCCGGCCCAGCCGCAACGGCACGCGCACGGTCACCTCGACGACCGCACCCTCGGTGACCCGGCACCCGGTCAGCTCCGCGCCGTTGGCGGCCGCGACCTCGGCGGCCGCGGTGCAGGCCGCCGGATCACCCAGCACCGCGCGCCCGGCGGCGGCCAGGGCGGCGAGATCCGCCGCCGTCGCCGCCCGGTGGCGGGCCACCGTGGCCAGGCCGACCAGCACCGCCCCGGCTGCGACGGTCACCAGGACGGCGCAGAGCACCAGCACCCACACCGTGGCCGAGCCGCGCTCCCTGCTCATCCGGGGGGCTCCGTCCCGGGCTCGCGCTGCGTCACCGCCGCGGCGGTGACGGTGACCCGCCAGGGCAGGGGGCCCAGGGGCCGGACCTCCGCCGTCACGGTCACGCGGACCTCGCTCCCGCTGCCGGTGACCGCCGTGCGGGCACCCGCCGGCGCCGCCCGGCCGGCCCACTCCGCGACGACCGCGACCTCCTCCCCGCGCGACGCGGCCCGGGCCCCCTCCCGGGCCGCGTCGACGCACCGCAGCTGCGCCCCCACGACGGTGACCGCGGCGACGGCCCCGGCGAGCACGAGCAGCAGGACCGGCAGGACCACCGCGGTCTCGGCGGTGACCATCCCGGCCTCCCGGCGCGGGGCCGCTCGACGTGCCACCGCTCAGGAGAGGGTGGCCAGCGCGGCGTCGACCAGCTCGGTGAGCCCGGTGACGATGGAGTCGCCCGAGACCACCCGGTAGAGCACCGCGGCGAAGGCGCAGGCGGCCACGGTGCCGACGGCGTACTCGGCGGTGCTCATGCCGGCCTCCGCACGTGTCTGCAGCCGCGCCCACCGGCGGCGGAGGAGCAGGCCGCGAGGCGGCTCCTCGGCCCCCTCCGGTGACGGGTTGCGGGGAGCGGGCGTGGTTCCGGGCATCGGGCGTCCTCCTCGGTCGGGGCCCCCGGCGGGGCCGTGCCATCGAGCCTCGGGGTTGCGGGCGGCCCGGCCGAGGGGCACGCGACATCTGTGGAGAGCGCCGGAGGATGTGGACGGCGTCAGCCGAAGACGTCGCCGGCGATGCCTAGCACGAGCGGCACCACGCCGAGGCAGACGAACGCCGGCAGGAAGCACAGCCCGAGCGGGGCGAGCACCCACACCCCCGCCCGCTGGACCGCCGCCTGGGCCTGCGCCCGCGCCGCCGTGCGGGTCTCCTCGGCCAGGGCCACCAGCGCCGGCACCGCGGCGGCGCCGGACTCCCCCGCCCGCACCAGCACGCGCGCCAGACCGGCGAGCTCGGCCGGCTGGTCGGCCCAGGCCCGGCGGGGCTCGGCACCCATCCGGTACAGCCCGGCCGCGCCGCGCAGCCGCCGGCCGAGCGGGTCGGGCACCGCACCGGCCACGGCGGCGAGCGCCCCGGCGACCGGCAGCCCCGCGGTCAGGCAGGCGGCGAGCAGCTCGCAGGCCGCCGGCAGCTCGCGCAGCAGGGCCGTGCGCTCGGCGGCGTCCTCGTCCGGGGAGCCGCCGCGCAGCAGCCGCTCCCCCGCGGCGGCGACCACGACGGCGGCGCACGCCCCGGGCACACCGCCCAGCAGCAGGCCCACCGCGACGCCGGCCGCGCCCGCGAGCAGCCAGCGGCGCCGAGCACCCGCCGCCGCGTCGCCGGCGACCGCCGGCGGAGGGCCGGGCCCGGTCACCCGGCGGACCCGCTCGCCGACCACGGCCGAGCCCGGCACCCACACGGCCGCCGCCACGGCGAGCAGCAGCACCGGCAGCGCACCGGTCATCGCGCGCTCCGCCGCAGCAGGCGGCCGGTCCACGCGATGCCGGCCACCTCCAGGAGCACCCCGGCCACCAGCAACCCCTGCCCGGTGCCGGTGCGGGTGAGCACGTGCCACGGGTCGGCGCCGATCCCGGCGCCCATCGCGAGCCCGAGCACCGGCAGCCCGGCCAGCAGCCGGGCGCTGGCCCGGGGCCCGGCGGTGGCCACGAGCAGCTCGCGGCGCCGGCGCAGCCGGGCCCGGAGATCGCTCTCGACCGCGGCGACCACGGCGGCCAGGGAGCAGCCGGTGCGGGTGCTCAGCGCGACGGCGGCCGAGAGCCGGGCGAGCGCGGCGGCGACCCCGTCGGCGCCAGGTGCCTCCGCAGCTCCCGCAGGCACCGGCGCGCGGACGGCCCGCACCAGCGCCGCGGCGCACTGCGGGTCGGGGCAGTCGGCGGCGGCGGCGCGTACCGCCTCGTCCAGCGTGCGGCTCGCCCGCAGCTCCGCCGCGAACGCGGCCAGCGCGTCGGCGAGCACCCCCTGGCGCGCGGCGTCGGCCGCGTCCCTCCGGCGGGCCAGCCGGTCGCGGGCCGCGAGCGCGGCGCAGCCGGCGGCGAGCACCGCGACCAGTGGTGTGCCGAGCAGCGCGCCGGCTCCGCCGGCGACCACCGCGGCGGCGAGCGGCAGCGGTGGCAATCGAGACGGGCTCCCGGTAGCGGCCGGCGTCACCCGAAGCAGCCGGCGGCGGACCACCGCGCGGCCGTCCGGCCAGAGGAGCGCCGCGCCCGCGGCGGCCAGCAGCGCCGCGGTCACGGGCCCGCCAGCAGCCGCCGCAGCGCCTCACCGGCCGGGCACGGCCCGCCGTCGGCCCGCCAGCCCGGCTCCACCACCACGAGCTCACCGTCCCGGCGCAGCAGCCCGATCTCCTCCACCCGGCGTCCCCCGGGCGCCCGGCGCAGGTGCACCACCACGTCGAGCGCGGCCGCGGCCTGGCTGTGCACCGCGGCGCGCCCCAGCCCGGCGGCCACGCCCAGCGCCTCCAGCCGGGCGGGCACCTCGGTCGACCGGTTGGCGTGCAGGGTGCCGCACCCGCCGTCGTGACCGGTGTTCAGCGCGGCCAGCAGGTCGACCACCTCGGGGCCCCGCACCTCCCCGACGACCAGCCGGTCGGGGCGCATGCGCAGCGCCTGCCGGACGAGGTCGCGCAGGCCGACCGCGCCCGCGCCCTCGACGTTCGGCGGCCGGGTGAGCAGGCGGACCACGTGCGGGTGCGGCGGCGTCAGCTCGGCGGCGTCCTCGCACAGCACCAGCCGCTCGGCCGGGTGCACCTCACCCAGCAGCGCGGAGAGCAGGGTCGTCTTCCCCGAGCCGGTGCCCCCGGTGACCAGGAACGCCAGCCGCCGCGCCACGACCGCGCGGACCAGCGCCCCGCTCTCGCCGGGCAGCGCGCCCAGCGCCTCGAGGTCGACCAGCGCCTGCGAGCACCGGCGCAGCACCCGCAGCGACAGGCACGTGCCGCCGCCGGAGACCGGCGGGAGGACCGCGTGCAACCGGGTGCCGCCGGGGAGGCCGACGTCGACCCAGGGGCAGGCGTCGTCGAGTCGCCGCCCGGCCGACGCGGCCAGTCGCACGGCCAGCCGGCGCACCGCGTCGTCGTCGGGGAACCGGATCCCGGCCGCCGGCTCCAGGCCGGCCCCGCGGTCCAGCCAGACCTCCTCGGGCCCGTTGACCAGGACGTCGGTGACCCCGGGCAGGCGCAGCAGCGGCTCCAGCGGGCCGGCGCCGGCCAGTTCGTCCACGGCGTCGCGCGCGGCGAGCAGGACGTCCCGGTCACCCAGGAGCCCCCCGGCCTCGTCGCGCACCAGGGCGGCCACCCCTGCCCGCGAGGGGACACCGTCGGCGACGGCGAGCCGGGCGCGCACCCGGTCCAGCAGCGAGGGCTCGCTCACCGGCCGGCCGCCTCGGGCAGCGCCGCGAGCACCCGCCGGGCGACGGCGGCCAGCGGGGACCGGGGGTGCGCACCGGGGAGCTGGCCGCGCTCGGCGCGGGCGACCGCCCCCCGGTCGTGCGGCAGCTCGGCCAGCACCGGCCGCCCCACCACCTCGGCCACGTCACCGGGCGCCAGCCCGCCGGGCCCGGTGCGCACCACCAGCTGCGCCGGGGACCACGGCGAGCCGTCGGCCGCGACGAGCTCGCGGGCGGCCGTGGCGGCGCGCAGCCGGGCCGGCACCACGAGCAGCGCGAGGTCGGCGTCGGCCAGCACCTCCTGCGGCCCGCGCCCGATGCCGTCGGGGCCGGGGCGCGGCAGGTCCACGACGACCGGGCGCCCGGTGCCGCGGCCGGCGTCCACCACCGCGGTCAGCGCCTCACCGGGCACCGGCGTCGCGCCGCCCCGGTCGGCCGAGACCAGGTGGACGCCGGCGACCTCGGGCAGCGCGGCCAGCAGCGCCTGGCCGGCCACGCCGCCGCGCAGGCCGGTCAGCTCCGGCCAGCGCAGCCCCTGGGCGAGCTCGGCGCCGAGCAGCAGGTCCAGACCGCCGCCCCAGGCGTCGGCGTCGACCAGCACCGCGCCCCCGGGGGCGGCCAGGGCGACCGCGGCGGCCACCGTGCTCGCGCCCGCCCCGCCGCAGGCACCGCCCACCGCGATCAACCCACCCCGTTCGGCCGGCGCCCGGGCGGCGGTGGCGCAGCGGGTGAGCAGCCAGGCCTCGTCCGCCGGGAGCACCGCCACCCGTTCGGCCCCCACCTCGACGGCCACGGCCCACCCGGCGGCGGGCAGCTCCCCGCCGGAGACCACCACCACGCCCGGTCGGCGGGGCAGCCCGCGCAGCGCCCCGCCGCTCAGCTCCTCGGCGCCGACCAGCACCAGCGGCGCCTCGCGGTGCGCGCGGCGCAGCGCCGGGCCGCCGGTGGCCACCTCCGCCTCGGCGCCCGCGGCGGCGACCAGGCGGAGCAGCTCGTCGAGCAGCTCCTCGTCGGTGCTGACGACGAGGGGACGGAGCGGTCGGGACGGCATCGGGGCGGGCACGGGGCGACCCCACCGGACGCCAGGAGGACGGCGCCAGAACGGCGGGGGAATTGTGGATGACCCCATCGGGTGTGGACACCGTGCATCTCGGTGCCCTACCTGCCGATCCAGCTACCGTGACTGACGTGTCCCGCGCCGCGGCGTTCTTCGACCTCGACAAGACGGTCATCGCCAAGTCCAGCACGCTGGCCTTCGGCCGGCCATTCTTCCACGGTGGGCTGATCAACCGGCGCGCCGTGCTGAAGACGGCCTACGCCCAGTTCGTCTTCTCCCTCGCCGGTGCCGACGCCCAGCAGATGGAGCGGCTGCGCGCCCAGCTCACCACGATGGTCACCGGCTGGGACGTGGCCACGGTGCACGAGATCGTCCGGGAGACCCTGCACGAGATCGTCGACCCGCTGGTCTACGCCGAGGCCGCCGACCTCATCGAGGAGCACCGCGCCGCCGGCCGGGAGATCGTCATCGTCTCCAGCAGCGGGGCGGAGATGGTCGAGCCCATCGGCGAGATGCTCGGCGTCGACCGCGTCGTCGCCACCCGGATGGTCGTCGAGGACGGCCGGTACACCGGCGAGATCGAGTTCTACGCGTACGGCGAGCACAAGGCCGAGGCGATCCGCCGGCTGGCCGCCGAGGGCGGGTTCGACCTGGCCGACTGCTACGCCTACAGCGACTCGATCACCGACCTGCCGATGCTCTCGGTCGTGGGGCACCCCACCGCCGTCAACCCCGACCGCGGGCTGCGCAAGGCCGCGCTGCAGCACGGCTGGCCGGTGCTGCGGTTCGAGCGCCCGGTGAGCATGCGCTCCCGCTTCTCGGTGCCGCCGGCGCCGGTGGTCACCGGCGCCGCCATGGGCGTCGGCGCCGCCGTCGTCGGGCTGGCCTGGTACGCCCGGCACCGGGCGCTGCGCGCCGGGCTGCCGGCTCCCGGCCCGGCGCCGCGGCGGCGTCGCCGCGGCGCCTGACGCTCAGCGACCGAACCGCTCCCGGAGCCCGTCGACGAGGGTGCGCACGCCGGACACCGGGGTGAACGCGCGCGCGGCCGCGGTCAGCGCCGCCACCTCGTCGTCGGCCAGCTCCAGCTGGTCGGCGGCTGCGTTGAACTCCAGCTGCTCGACGCTCGAGGCGCCGGGGATCACCACCACGCGCGGCTGCGCGACGAGCCACGCCAGCGCGACCTGGGCGGGGGTCGCGTCGTGCGCGTCGGACACCTCGCGCAGCACGTCGAGCAGCGGCTCGACCCGGCGCAGGTTCTCGGTGCCGAACAGGGGGTTGGCCGCGCGTACGCCCCCGGGCCGGTGGTCGGCCGAGTACTTCCCGCCGAGGAGGCCCTGGGCCAGCGGGCTGTAGGCGATGACCAGCCGGTCCTCGCGCTCGGCGAAGGGCACCAGGTCCGCCAGCGGACCGGCGTGCGCCAGCGAGAACTGCACCTGGTTGGCGATCACCGGCGCACCGAGCGCCGCGTCGGCGGCCCGCCAGCGGTCCAGCGAGTAGTTGGAGACGCCGACGGCGCCGATCCGCCCCTCGTCGAGCAGCGCCCGCAGGCCCGGCATGGTCACCGTGTCGGGCACCACCGGGTTGGGCTGGTGCACCTGGTAGAGAGGGATGCGGTCCAGGCCCAGGCGGCGGGCGCTGCCTCTCCAGCGCTGCCGCACCACCCGGGGGAACGGCGCCACCGGGAAGATCTTGCTGGCGACGACGACCTGGTCCCGCTCCTCCCCCAGCGCCTCGCCGAGGATCCGCTCGCTCCGCCCGAAGCCGTAGATCTCGGCGGTGTCGAACAGGGTGATGCCGAGTTCGCGTGCCCGCCGCACGATGTCGCGGGCGGCCCGGTCGGCGTAGGTGTCGCCGTACCCCCACTCGCGGGACCCGAACTGCCAGGTGCCCAGACCGATGCGGCTGACGGGGCCCAGCCCCGGGACGTCGAGAGTGCGCATGCCCCCAGTCTCAGCCGCGGAGCAGGCTCTCGCAGATGGCCAGGCCTTCCAAGGCCCCGTGCTCGGTGGCGCGGCAGCAGTGCACGAGCCACGCGGCCACGCCCTCGGGGGTGCCCGTCACGTAGCCGGCGAGCGCCTCGGCGTAGGCCTCCCGGCCCAGCTCGGTGAAGCCCACCTCGGGTACCGACACCGCCTTGGGGTCCAGCCCCCGGGCGATGCCGGTCAGCCGGGCGGCCCCCCGGGCGACGACGCCGTCGGCGACGCCGAAGGGGGCGAGGGCGGCCAGCTCGCCGTGCACGAGGGCAGCCACGAGGACGGCGGGCACGGTCGTGGTGCCGGTGGCCAGGGAGAACAGGCCCGCCAGCCGGGGGCCGGCGTGCGCGGCGGGCCGGCCGAGGTCGGCCCGGTCGGCGAGATCGGCGGCGGCCAGCACGTGCAGGCGGGCGATGACCTGCCCGGGCGCCCGCGGCCAGGTCTCGACCATCGAGCCGAGCGCCGCCGAGACCCGCAGCGCGCCCTGCACCACCGGGTCGTCCACCCCGCCGGCCCGCAGCTCGGCGAGCGGCACGTCGACGCCCGCCAGCGCCGCGGATGCGCGCGCCCCGCGCAGCGCCGACTCGGTGCTCACGCCCGCGGACTCCCGGCGCAGCACCTTGTGCCTCAGCAGCCGGTCGATCCCGGCACGGGCCGCGTCGGCGGCGTCGCGCACGCCCGGCAGGTCGAGGAGGGGCGCCAGGGGGTCCGGGTCACCCGGACGGGCTGCGGGACGGGCCGCGCCGGGGCGGACGGGGATGCTCACGGCCACGACGGTACGAGGCGCGGCGTGCGGGCCCGCGAACCCCTGCCCTACGCTGCCTCCTTGCCATGGCCCGACCCGTCACCCTGCTGCTCGTGCGCCACGGGCAGAGCGAGTGGAACGCCGCCGGCCGCATGCAGGGGCAGGTGGCCCACGTGCCCCTGACGCCGCTGGGCCACACGCAGGCCGAGGCGGCCGCCGCCGAGCTCGCCGGCCTGCGGCCGGGCGCGCTGCTCTCCAGCGACCTGCTCCGCGCCGTGCAGACCGCCGAGTACTGCGCCCGCGCCACGGGGCTGCCCTTCAGCACCACCCCGGCGCTGCGCGAGCAGGGCTACGGCGTCCTGGAGGGCCGGCCGTCCCGGGAGCTGTGGGACGTCGTCGACTGGTCCGACGCCCACTGGTCCGCCGAGGGCGGCGAGAGCCTGGCCGAGCTGCACGCGCGGGTGGCGGCCTACCTCACGCAGCTGTGCGCCGAGCCCCCGGCCGACGTGGTCGCGCTGGTGACCCACGGGGACACGATCCGCGCGGTGCAGGCCGTGGCGGCCGGGCTGGGGCCCGACGCGATGCCCGCGATCACCCCGCACAACGGCTCGGTGACCCGGCTGGAGATCTGCGAGTGAGGACGGCCCGGCCGCGCGGCCGGGCCGTCGTCCCCGCTCAGCGACGGCGGAGGAATCCCTGCACGAGGCGCCCGATGCCACCGCCGGAGGAGGCCGAGCGGCCACGCCCGGTGCCTCTGCTCGCCGACGTCCTGCGGCCCATGCCGCGGCCGCCCCGCGTCGCGCTCTGCGCCGTTCCCATCAGCTTCCC
This sequence comes from Blastococcus sp. SYSU DS0828, assembly GCF_054050975.1. Lineage (NCBI taxonomy): Bacteria > Bacillati > Actinomycetota > Actinomycetes > Geodermatophilales > Geodermatophilaceae > Blastococcus > Blastococcus sp. SYSU DS0828. The sequence continues at coordinate 153,842 of NZ_JBJHAK010000002.1, forward strand.
GAGGATGCTCATGCAGGACCCGGTGCCCGCCGCCGACCGGCCCGATGCGGCCGACGGCGACGCGCCGGCCCGACGCGGCGTGGCGTCACGCCCTGCACGCCGAACGGCACGGTCGCGTCAGGCAGCGAGCTCCACCAGGTCGACCACGAAGACCAGCGTCGAGCCGCCCGGGATGGGTCCGCGGTCCTGCTCGCCGTAGCCCAGCTCGCTGGGGATGACGATGACCCGCCGGCCACCGACATGCATGCCGGTGATCCCCTGGTCGAAGCCCGGGATCACCTGGCCCGCGCCCAGGGTGACCGGCAGCGTCTCGTCCGCTCCGCGGCTCCAGGAGGAGTCGAACTCCTCGCCGGTCTCGTAGAACGCGCCCACGTACTTCACCGCGACGGCGGTGCCCTCGGTGGCCTCCACCCCTTGCCCGACCACCACGTCCTCGACGGCGAGCTCGGTCGGCGCGGGCGCGTCCGAGGCGGGCACGTCAGGCGCCTGCGTGAGGTCGGTGGTGATCTCCTCGGCGATCACCACCGCGGGGTCGCCGGTCGACGAGCCGGTCCCGTCGTCCCCGCCGCAGGCGGTCAGGACGGCGGCGAGGGCCAGGGCGAGCAGGGTGCCGGGAACGGTGCGGCGGGGCATGAGGACTCCTGGACGAGCGGCGGCTCGGATCGGGACCGGGACGGCGCTGCCCGGGCGGACGGGGGCCACGACGGCCCCGCGGTCATCGTCCCAGAACGCCCGGTCCGCCCCGGGGCGCGGTCAGGCGGCGCCGAAGGCGTCGGCCACCCGGTGGTGCACGGCCGCCTCGTCCCGCCGGCTCTGCCGCTCCAGCGTGCGCGCCAGGGCCCGGCGGGCCCAGCCGTTGCTCGGCGCCAGCTCCACCAGGCGGGCGAGCGCCTCCTCGGCCGACCGCAGCTGCGCCGAGCCGTAGTAGGCCCGCGCCAGCAGCTCCAGCGCCGCCTCGTTGCGCGGCTCGGCGTCGACGACCGGCCGCAGGATGCGGACGGCCGCGTCGGCCTGCCCCATGTTCAGCAGGAGGTCGGCGCGGAGGAACTCCGAGTGCAGGTCGAACTCGCTCGGCTGACGCATGCTCCCGCCAACGCGCCCGCACGGCGGCAGCTTCCCGCGGGGCTCAGCCCTCCGGTTCGGGGAAGCGGGCGCCCGCGGCCAGCTCGCTGCCGTCGGCGACCCGCGCCGCCCGGCCCACCAGGGTGATCTCGCCGTCCCCGCCGATCGACGCCCCCCGCCCGACGTCGACGCCGTCGTCGAGCACCGACCGGGTCACCGTCGCCCCCGAGCGCACCCGGACACCGGGGAGGAGCACCGAGTCGACGACGGTGGCCCCGGCCTCGATCACCACGCCCGGCGAGAGGACCGAGCCGCGGACCTCCCCGCCGACGCGGGTGCCGCCGGAGATCAGGCTGTCCTCGACGTGCGCCTCGCTGAGCACCCGCGCGGCGCTGTGCCGCCCACCGCGGGTGTGCACCGGCCACCGCGGCGCGTCGAGGTCCAGCGGCGGCTCCGCGGCGATGAACTCCCGGTGCGCCTCCCAGTAGGCCGGGATGGTGCCGACGTCGCGCCAGTAGCCCTGGAGGGGGAAGGCGCGTGCCAGCCCGTCGGCCGTCATCGCCGGCAGCAGGTGGGTGCCGAGGTCCTCCAGCCCCTCCTCCCCGACCTGGTCGCTCAGCGCCTCCAGCCGGTCCAGCGTGGGGGCCGGGGAGAAGACGAACACCTCGTTGGTCGCCGTCGTCGTCGCCGGCTCGTCGGGCTTGTACGCGTACCCGCTCACCCGGTCGCCCTCCCCTACCTCGACGATCCCGTAGCGCGACGCGTCGTCCGGGGCCACCTCGGTGGTCACCATCGTCACCTCCGCACCGGAGCCCAGGTGCGCCTCGGCCACCTCGCGGTAGTCGAGCTTGTAGACGGCGTCGGCGCTGACGACGACCAGCGCGTCCGCGTCGAAGTCCCGGATCAGGTCGGCGTGCCGCCACAGGGAGTCCGCGGTGCCGGTGTTCCACCCGCCGCGCTCGGTGCCCTTGTACGGGGGAAGGGTGAGCAGCCCGCCGGCCGTCCGGTCGAGGTCCCAGGGGCGGCCGTTGGACAGGTGGTCGTGCAGCGACGTGGGGTGGAACTGGATGGACACCCAGACGTCGGGGATCTGCGAGTTCTGGCAGTTGCTCAGCGGGAAGTCGATGAGCCGGTAGACCCCGGCGAAGGGCACGGCCGGCTTCGCCCGCCGTTCCGTCAGCAGCTCGAGGCGGCCTCCGGCGCCGCCGGCCAGCACGAGGACGAGGATTCGCGGGAGCGCCATGGCGGCTGGCTACCCCGCCGCGGGCACACCCACCCGCGGGCGTGCCCGGCGACTACGGGCGGCGCACCGACTCGAGGAAGCCGCGCACCCGCTCCTCCAGCTCCCAGGACCGCTCGGCGACGACCTCGTCGGGGTCGCGCTCCTGCAGCCACGGCGGGATCTCGGTCCGCACCCGCGCGGAGCACCGCAGGTCCGCGCAGATGTAGGTGCCCACGGTGTTGCCGTTGCGCCCGGCGTCGCCGGTGCGCCGGGCGGTGAACAGGGAGACGCCGTCGCCCGGCTGCGCGGTCTGGCAGAGCAGGCACATCGCCGTCGTCCGGCTGGACATGCGGCTCTCGGCGGCCCGGACGGCGATCCCGACGGTCTCGTCGTCGACCTGCGCCACCAGGTACCCGCGCAGCGGCGCCTTCGGGTCGCGCCAGCCGAGCACGACCTGCTCGCTCCAGTCCAGCTCGCCGAAGTCCCTGGGCAGGGTGAGGGTCTTCGCCTCGCCGCGTGAGCAGTTGACGAACGAGCGCCGGATCTCGGCCTCGGTCAGGGGTGTCACCGGTGGTGCCTCGTCTCGTGGTGGTGCGGGTGCCGACGGACGATCATCGGTCATCCGCCCGGCGGGCTCACCCGGTTTTCCGCACCGCGGTCAGGCGGGGAGCTCACCACCGGGACCGGCCGCCTCGGCCAGCAGCCGTTCCCGATGCTCCGCCGGGAGCCGGTCGACGTACACGGTGCCGTCGAGGTGGTCGACCTCGTGCTGCAGGCAGCGGGCGGCCATGCCGGTCGCCTCGATGGCCATCGGGTCGCCGTGCAGGTCGACGCCGTCGACCCGCGCCCGGAAGGCGCGCGGCAGCTCGGCGTAGGGGCCGGGCACCGACAGGCAGCCCTCCTCGGTGATCTCCTCGGCCGGCTCGTCCCCGACCGGCTGGAGGACGGTCAGGGCGGGGTTGACGACGTAGCCCACGACGTCCTCCCCGTCGGCGTCCGGGCAGTCGATGACGAAGACCCGCGCGTCCACGCCGATCTGGTTGGCGGCCAGCCCGACACCGTCGGCGGCCTCCATGCTGGCGAACATGTCGAGCACCAGCCGCCGCAGCGCGTCGTCGAAGACGGTCACCTCGGTGCACCTGCGGTGCAGCACCGGGTTGCTGCCGTAGGTGACGATCGGCCGGGCGACGCCGTCGTAACGGCCGAACAGGCGCATGCGGCGATCCTAGGGAGGACCACCGCGGGCGGGCGCCCGCCGGGGCCTTGGCACGATGGCGCGGTGCGCCCCAGCCCCGATGCCGCGACCGCGCTGGGGCTGGCGCTCGGCGCGCTGGCCGACCTCGCGCTCGCCGATCCGCGGCGGGGGCATCCGGTGGCCGGTTTCGGGCGCGCCGCCGCCGCGCTGGAGCGCCGGGTGTGGCGGGACTCCCGCGCCGCGGGTGCCGGCCACTGGGCCGTGCTCGTGGGCGGCGCCACCGCGCTCGGGGTGGCGGCCGATCGCGTCACCCGCTCCCGCCCGGCGCTGCGCACGGCGGCGACGGCGGCCGCGACGTGGACGGTGCTGGGCGGCACGTCGCTGGCCCGGGTGGCCGGGCGGATGCACGTGGCCCTGGCAGCCGACGACCTCCCCACCGCCCGGGCCACGCTGCCCGGCCTGGCCGGGCGCGACCCGAGCGGGCTGGCGGCGGCGGAGCTCGCGCGTGCGACGGTGGAGTCGGTGGCGGAGAACACCTCCGACGCCGCCGTCGCCCCGCTGTTCTGGGGTGCGGTGGCCGGGCTGCCGGGGTTGCTGGGCTACCGGGCGGTGAACACCCTCGACGCGATGGTGGGCCACCGGTCGGCGCGGTACGGCCGCTTCGGCTGGGCCGCCGCCCGGGCCGACGACGTCGCCAACTGGGCGCCCGCCCGGCTGACCGCGGCCCTGACGGTCGGGTGCGCCCCCCTGGTGGGCGGGTCCGCGGCCGGAGCGCTGCGCGTCTGGCGCCGCGACGGCGCCGCGCACCCCAGCCCCAACTCGGGGCGCTGCGAGGCCTCGCTCGCCGGCGCCCTCGGCCTGCGGCTGGGCGGGCGCAACGTCTACGGCAGCCGGGTGGAGGACCGGCCGGCGCTGGGCGACGGCCGGCCGCCGGGAACCGCGGACATCTCCCGGGCCGTGACCCTCTCCCGCGCGGTGTGGACCGCGGCGGCGGTCGCGGCGGTGCTGGCGCGCCGGCTCCGCGGCTGACGGCGCCGGTGCGCGACGTCACGCGGGCGTGGCGGCACCGGGAAGCCGGCCGGGTCGACCCGGGGATGGCTGGCCGGCGGGTCCCCCGGCCCGCGGCCACCCCGCACCGTGACGAGGAGCGTGGACACCGACAGGTACCCCAGCCCCAGGAGAACGAGCACCATCGCGACGACACCACCTGCATCCATGCCGAGCACAGTGGCACGGTCGTTGCTGGCACATTCCAGGCCAATCCGGCATGGTGGCCCGCATGCCACCCGGAGCAGAGAAGTCCACCGGCGCTCGCGAGCTCGCCACTCTCATCGGGCCGCCCGACGGGTTGCCCGCTCCGCGGTACGCCGGGGTCGCCCGGCGGGTCCGGGAGCTGCTGACCGCCGGCTCGCTGCCCGTCGGCACCCGGCTCCCCGCCGAACGGGAGCTCGCCGCCGAGCTGGACGTCAGCCGCGTCACCGTGGCGTCGGCCTACCGGGTGCTCCGCGAGGAGGGGTTCGCCCGGACCCGGCACGGATCGGGCACCGTGACCGCGCTCCCCGACGTCCGGACCGGCTGGTCGCCGCCGAGAACCACCCCCGGGGTGCTCGACCTGGCGCACGCCGCACCGGAGGCGGCCCCCCAGCTGCTGCCGGCCTACGAGCGGGCGTTCGGCGAGCTGCCGGCGCACCTGCCCGCCCACGGCTACGCGCCCAGCGGGCTGCCCGGCCTGCGCGCGGCGGTCGCCGGGTGGTTCACCTCCCGCGGGCTGGCCACCGACGCCGACCAGGTGGTGATCACCGCGGGCGTCGGCGATGCGGCCGCGCTCGTCCTGGGGACGCTGCTGGAGCCCGGCGACCGGGTGCTCGTCGAGCACCCGACGTACCCCGGCGCGGTGGGCCTGGTCGCGGCGGCCGGCGGGCGCTGCGTGCCCGCGGTGGTCGATCCGGCCGAGCCCGACGCGCTGGTCGGGACGGCCCAGCTGGTCGCCCGGCAGAGCAGCCCCCGGCTGGCCTACCTGATGCCCGACTGCCACAACCCCACCGGCGCCGGGCTGTCGGCGACCGGGCGCCGGCGGCTGGCCGCCACGCTCTGGCAGCACGGGATCGTGACCCTGGTCGACGAGGTGGCCACGGGCCTGCAGCTGGACGGCCCGGCCGCGCCGCCGTACGCCGCCGGGGTCCCCGACGCCGCGGTGGTGACCGTCGGCGGCCTCTCCAAGGCGGTGTGGGGCGGCCTGCGCATCGGCTGGCTGCGGACGGAGGCGAGCCTCGCCGCCCGGCTGGGCGAGGCGCTGGCCAGGCGGCAGCTGTCGGTCGGGGTGCTCGACCAGCTGGCCGCCACCGTCCTGGTGCAGCAGCTCGACGAGGTCCTCGGGCACCGGCGGGTGCAGCTCCGGGAGCGGCGCGACGTCCTCCTGGCCGAGCTGGCCCGGCAGCTGCCCGACTGGAGCGCGCCGGTGCCCGCCGGCGGCCTCTCCGCCTGGTGCCGGCTGCCGCCCGGGACCAGCTCCGCCGAGCTGACCTCAGCCGCCGCCGAGCTCGGGCTGCTGCTCGCCGAGGGGCGGGCGTTCGGCACCGGTCACGCCTTCGACGACCACCTCCGCCTGCCCTTCACCCTGCCCCCGGAGCGGCTGCGGGCCGCCGTCGGCGTGCTGGCCCGGCTCGACTCGGCGGTGCGCCGCACCAGCCCCGCCGCCTCGCCACCGCGCCCGCTCACCGTGGTCTGAGGCGCGTGCCGGTGCGGGGAGCGCCGCGTCGACGTACGGTCCTGGCATCGGGAGGCCCGGCCCGTCGGAGCCGGGGCGCCCGGGTGTCGAACAGCCGGTGCCCGGGGGTCTGCCGGCACCGGCACGCCTCCGCCGAGGAGGTCGACCATGTCGTCACCGGCGCCCGCCCGCACCCCTCCGGCCACCCGCCCCCCGCTCGACCGGGGCCGGGAACCGCGCCGCACCATCACCCGGCACCCCACCCCGGTGCCGGCGATCGCCGGCCGCTACCGGTTCGACCGGCACACCGGGAGCTGGTGGTGGTCCCCGGAGATGCACGACCTGCTCGGCCTGGACGCCACGGCCACCGCGCCCTGCACCGAGGCGCTGATCGGCGTCCAGCACCCCGACGACGCCGGGCGGGTGCTCGCCGCCCTCTCGGCCTGCGGGGCCGGCCGGCCGTTCGCGGTCGAGACCCGCGTCGTGCACCCGGCACGTCCACCGCGACAGGTGCTGCTGGTCGGCGAGCCCGACCGGGACGACGCGGGCGGCGTGCGCGCGGTGGAGGGCATCTGCGTCGACCTCACCGGCTCCCGGCCACCGGTGCCCGGGCCCACCGGCGCCGAGATCCTCCGGGCCGAGGTCCAGCAGCTCCGGGCGGCCATGGCCAGCCGCGCGGTCATCGAGCAGGCCAAGGGCATCCTCATGGTGCTCACCGGCTGCACCGAGCAGGTCGCGTTCGACCTGCTGTCGCACATCTCCAGCCACACGCACCGGAAGGTCCGGGACGTGGCCCAGGCCATCACCGCCTCGGCCACGGGGCACGGCCGGCTGCCCGAGGACGTGCGCCTCATCCTCCGGGACGCCTGCCCCCCGGGGTAGCCGCCCGGCCGGGCCCTCGCCGGAGCCGCCGTCCCGCCGCCGGGCGGGTTCCGGCAGGATCGCGGGCAGCCCGTGGTGTCCGGGGTCGCGGCCCCCGGGCCGCCGAGGAGGGAGAGCCTGCGATGTTCTACGTCCTGGCCCGATTCGTGCTGCGCCCGCTGTTCTTCCTCATGTGCCGGCCGCAGATCACCGGGCGCGAGAACGTGCCGCTCGACCGGCCGGTCATCCTCGCCAGCAACCACCTGTCCTTCATCGACAGCATCGCCATCCCGCTGGCCGCCCCGCGCCGGGTGGCCTACCTGGCCAAGGCCGAGTACTTCACCGGCCGGGGAGTCGGCGGGTGGCTCACCCGCACGCTGTTCACCGCGCTGGGGGCCCACCCGGTCGAGCGGGAGACCCACCGGGCCGCGCAGGCCGCCCTGGACACCGCACTCGGCATCCTGCGGGGCGGCACCGCCTTCGGCCTCTACCCGGAGGGCACCCGGTCCAAGGACGGCCGGCTGGCCCGCGGCAAGACCGGGGTCGCCTGGCTCGCGCTCACCGCCGACTGCCCCGTCGTCCCGGTCGCGGTGCGCGGCACCGACAAGGTGCAGCCGGTGGGTGCGCGCTGGCCACGCCCGCACCGCATCGCGATCACCTTCGGCGAGCCGCTGACCTTTCCCGAGCTGGCCGGCCAGGCGAACCGCAACCGGGCCCGCCGCGAGGTCACCGATCGGATCATGCTGGCGATCGCCGACCTCTCCGGGCAGGAGAAGGCCGGCTGGGACGCCCCGCGCGAGGCGGCGTGAGCGGAGGGCTGCTCGTCGCCGGCACGACCTCGGACGCCGGCAAGTCGGTGGTCACCGCCGGCATCTGCCGCTGGCTGGTGCGCCAGGGGGTGTCGGTGGCGCCGTTCAAGGCGCAGAACATGAGCAACAACTCCATGGTCACCCTCGACGGGGCCGAGATCGGCCGCGCCCAGGTGATGCAGGCGGCGGCGGCGCGGGTCGAGCCGGAGGCGGCCATGAACCCGGTGCTGCTCAAGCCGGGCGGGGAGAACTCCAGCCAGGTGGTCGTGCTCGGCCGGCCCGTGGCCGACGTGACCGCGCTGTCGTACCGGCCGATGAAGGCGGCGCTGCTCGAGCAGGTGCTCGAGTCGCTCGCGGACCTGCGGTCGCGGTACGACGTCGTCGTCTGCGAGGGCGCCGGCTCCCCCACCGAGATCAACCTACGGCCCGACGACATCGCCAACATGGGCCTGGCCACCGCCGCCGGCCTGCCCGTGGTCGTCGTGGGCGACATCGACCGGGGCGGCGTCTTCGCCGCCCTGCACGGCACCGTGGCGCTGATGCCGGCGTCGGACCAGCGGCTGGTCGCCGGGTTCCTGGTGAACAAGTTCCGCGGCGACGTGCGGCTGCTGCGGCCCGGGCTGGACCAGCTGACCGCGCTCACCGGGCGGCCGACGCTCGGCGTCCTGCCCTGGCTCTCCGGCCTGGAGCTGGACGTCGAGGACTCGCTGAACGTGCCCGCCGCGTCCGCCGCCTCGCCACCGGTCGGCGACGACGCCCTGCGCGTCTCGGTCGCCCGGCTGCCCCGGCTGTCGAACTTCACCGACCTCGACGCGCTGGCCGCCGAGCCCGGTGTGCTCGTGCGGTACGCGACCCGGCCCGAGGAGCTCGCCGACGCCGATCTGGTCGTGCTGCCCGGGACGCGCGCGACCGTCGCCGACCTGGCCTGGCTGCGCGCGACCGGGCTCGCCGACGCCGTGCTGCGCCGGGCGGCGGAGGGGACTCCGGTGCTCGGCATCTGCGGCGGCCACCAGATGCTGGCCCGGTCGATCACCGACGAGGTGGAGTCCCGGGCGGGCACCGTGACCGGGCTGGGCCTGCTGCCCGCCGCCGTCCGGTTCGCCCGGGAGAAGACGCTGGCCCGCCCGGTGGGGTCCGCGCTGGGCGAGACGGTGCACGGCTACGAGATCCACCACGGGGTCGTGACCGTCGACGGCGACGCCGAGCCGTTCCTCGACGGGGCCCGCGCGGGATCGGTCTTCGGGACGACCTGGCACGGCGCGCTGGAGAACGACGGCTTCCGCCGGGCCTTCCTCGTCGAGGTCGCCCGGATCACCGGCCGCCGCTTCGTCCCCTCCCCGGACACCGACTTCGCGGCGGTGCGGGAGGCCCGGCTGGACCGGCTGGGCGACCTGGTCGCCGAGCACGCCGACACCGACGCGCTGTGGCGGCTGATCGAGGCAGGACCGCCCGCCGACCTGCCGATGCTGCCGCCGGGCGCCGGGTTCAGCCCTCGCTGAGGCGGGCCCGCACGTCGTCCGGCCAGGGGGTGGCGCGGCCGTCGGTGACGGAGACGTAGGTGGTGCGCACCACGCAGCAGACCCGGTCGCCGACGCGCACGGTGAACCGCACCGACACGCTGGTGCGGCCGACCTTCTCCGTCTCGGCGTCCACGGCGACGGTGTCGCCCCAGCGGGCCGACGACGTCCACTCGAGCGCGGTGGCCTTGACCACCGGGTCGATGCCGCGGGCGACCAGCTCGTCCCACGCGAACCCCTGCGCGGCCCACCACCCGTTCGACGCCTCGTCGGCCCACGTCAGGTAGTGGGCGTTGAAGACGACGCCCTGCTGGTCGCACTCGACGTAGCGGACGGGGGAACTCCAGACCTCGGGCACGGGTCGCCACGCTAGCCGCACGGGCCGATACCGTCTGGGCGTGCACCCCGAGACGCCCGCCACCCCGCCCTCCGACGCCGTCGTGCTCGCCGGGTACCGGGAGGCGTCTCCACGGGTGCTGAACAAGGTGATCGGCGCGCTGGACGGCTACTGCCGCGACTTCATCGCGCTGAGCCCGTTCGCCACGCTGGCCACCGCCTCGCCCGACGGCTGGCCCGACGTCTCCCCGCGGGGCGGCGCGCCCGGCTTCGTGCACGTGCTCGACGAGCACCGGCTGGCGCTGCCGGACCGGAGCGGCAACAACCGGGTCGACAGCCTGCGCAACCTGGTGGCCAACCCGAGGGCCGCGCTGATGTTCTTCGTCCCCGGCTTCGACGAGACGCTGCGGGTCTACGGGACGACGTCGCTGGTGGACCCCGGGTCGCTGGATCTCGACCTCACCGAGTTCGGCCGGGCACCGCTGTCGGTGCTGGTGGTCCAGGTGGAGCGCGCCTACTTCCAGTGCCCGAAGTCGGTCATGCGCTCGGGCCTGTGGGACCCGGAGCAGCGGGTGGACCGCTCGGCCTTCGCGCCGTTCGGCGAGGTGATGCGCGAGCACTGCCGGGACACCACCATCCCCACCGACGACGCGGTGATCCGGGCGGACCTGGCGCTGGAGCTCTGACGCCGGCGGGTTCTGTCGGTGCGGCGCCCTAACCTGCGGCCATGTCCTTCGACGTGCAGGTCGTGGTCGACTCGTCCGCCCCGCATGAGCTCGCCGACTGGTGGGCCGAGGCGCTGGGCTGGCGGGTGGAACCCCAGGACGAGGCCTTCATCCGCCGGATGGTCGAGACCGGCGCCGCCGCCGGGTCGGACACCACCACGCACCGTGGCGCACTGGTGTGGAAGGCAGGCGCCGCGATCACCTCGACGGAGCCGGGCCGCCCGCGCGTGCTGTTCCAGCTCGTCCCCGAGCCGAAGGCCGTCAAGAACCGGCTGCACCTCGACGTCCGGGTCGCGCCCGAGCGGCGGGAGGAGGAGGTGGCCCGGCTCGCCGGGCTGGGTGCCACGGAGCTGTGGCGCGGCCAGCAGGGCCCGTTCGCATGGGTGACGATGGCCGACCCGCAGGGCAACGAGTTCTGCCTCACCTGAGGAGGCACTCCCCCTGGGTGCTCAGCCGGCGCGCAGGTCGCGGGCGAGCTTCCGGTCGGCGACGGCCCGCTCGGCCACGGCGCGCACCCGAAGGCGGCGGCGTCTGCGACTGGAGCCCAGGTAGCGGGCGTCCTCCACCAACTGGAAGGCGGCGAGCACGCTCGCCTGCACCTCCCGTGCGCGTGGGAGCGCCGGGCGCGCCGGTTCGGCCGAAGTCATGAGCCCCCCTTCTCCCGGGGGCGCCGCCACGCTCCCGTGCGCCCATCGTGCCCCCGTATCGACACCGCCAACCCCCACGGTGACCAGATGGTGCCGATGTGTCACGTGTGACACACGGTGATGCTCCTGTGTCCTCGCCGGGGCGCACGATGCCGTCGCGGCCACCCCTCCGTACGGTGCGGTCATGGCCAGGTTCCGGCTCGGGCGGACGGCGGCGCACACCGCGGGCCGCGTGCTGCACCTGCTGCGCAGCAGCCGTTCCCCCGCCCGCGGGCGGCCCGCGCCGCCGGGGAGCCCGCGGCCGGCCGGCGCGCCGGACGTGGAGTACCGGCCGTTCGACGACGACCGTCCCGATCCCGGGGAGATCGTCTGGGCCTGGGTGCCCTTCGAGGAGGACGACGGCCGGGGCAAGGACCGACCGGTGCTGATCATCGGCCGGCGGGGCGAGGACCTCCTCGGTCTGATGCTGACCAGCCGCGACCACGACCGGGACGCCGCCGACGAGGCCCGGCACGGCCGGTCGTGGACCGACATCGGCACCGGCGCCTGGGACCCGCGAGGGCGGGCGAGCGAGGTGCGGCTGGACCGGCTGCTGGTGCTCGATCCCGGGACGGTCCGCCGGGAGGGCGCCGCGCTGGACCGCAGCCGCTTCGACCGCGTCGTGGCCGAGGCCCGCCGCGTGCAGGGCTGGTGAGGCGGGGGTCAGTCCGCGACCGACTCGTCCCGCGCGGGCCGCCGCACCGGCGGCCGCAGGTTGTAGACGCCGAGGCCGTCGCCGATCGGCTCCAGGTCGTAGCGGTGCACGACCTTCGGCCCGCCGTGGAGGTGGACGTGGGTCACCGTCGGCAGCGGGTCACCGTGCCGGGCCTCCCGGATCTGCACCCGGCCGTCGAGCGGACCACCGACGAACAGCAGCACCGCGTCGTCGGCGTCGGCCCCGGTCGTGGCCGCGTTCTCCTCGGACAGGTCCCTCTCCTCCCGCTCGTGCGCCGGTCCACGAGGGTAGGCGCGTCCGGCCCGCCCGTCAGGTCCCCCGCCCCCCGGCAGCCCGGTGGCCGGGTCGCTCAGCCCGGGGGTCTGCGCCGGAGCCGGCGCGCCACCAGTGGGGCGCTGAAGAGCATGACGAACAGCCGGATCACCTGGACGGCGAGGACGAAGGTGGTGTCGGCGCCCGAGTCCCGGGCGGTGGCCAGCACCGCGTAGAGCCCACCGGGCGTGGTGGCCAGGTAGCCCTCGAGCGCGGTGGCCCCGGTGGCGGCGGCCAGCAGCCCGCCCAGCCCGGCGCACGCCAGCACCAGGGCCAGCATGATCGCCAGCGCCAGCGGCAGGGCGCGGCCGATGGCACGCAGGCTCCCGCGGGTGAAGCTGATGCCGACCTGCAGGCCGATCACGAGGAAGGCCGCGCTCTCGACGAGGGCGGGCACCCCCGCACCACCGGAGAGGCCGGTCAGGTCGGCGACCGCGGCGGCGACCAGCGGGCCCAGCAGCGCGGCGACGGGGACCCGGAGCAGCCGGCCCCCGACCAGCCCCACGAGCGAGCAGGAGGCGGTGAACGCCAGCCCGGCGGGCCAGCCCGGCCCCCCGGCGTCGCCGGGGGTGAGCCCGGCTCCCGCGGTGGCGCCGTAGGCGGTGGTGGCGACCACCGGCATGAGCAGGACGATGAGCAGCACCCGCAGGTACTGGAGCACCGCGACCATCCGCTCGTCGGCTCCCAGATCGCGGGCCATCACCACGATGCCGGAGGCGCCACCGGCGATCATGGCGAACGCCCCCGTGACCGGACTGACCCCCCGGTGCAGCCGCAGGGCGAGCCCGGCCAGCAGGCTCAGCACGAGCGTCCCGACGGTGACCAGGAGGACCGGGAGCCAGTCGGCGGCCACCGCCCGCAGCGTGCCGAGGTCGACCAGGGCGCCCATGGAGACGCCGACGACCGCCTGCCCGGCGGTCCCGAGCCGCTCAGGGACCCGTGCCGGTGCAGGTACCGCGAGCGCGCGGACCAGCCCGGCGACCAGGCCCCCGAACAGCGCGGGCGACGGCAGGCCGGCCAGGCCCAGCAGCAGGCCGAGCGCGACGGCTCCGCCGACGACGACGGCCGCGTCGAGCAGCGTCGCACCCCGTCCGCCCCGCACCAGCCCCCCGCTCCCCGTTCCGCCGCCGGCGCACACTCTGCCGGTGTGCCGCTGGCCACGCGCGGGTGGTCGGCCGCCGGCGACCCGGCAGCGAGGGCGCTCCGCACGGGAAGTCGGGCGCACCGCCCCGAGGGCGGACTCAGCCGCCGGTGATCCGCCGCAGTTCGGCGACGTGGGCGTCGAAGGCCGCCCGGCCGGCCGGGGTCAGGGCCAGGCTGGTGCGCACCCGGGACGCGCGGGTGACCTTGCGGACCGTCACGTACCCGGCCGCCTCCAGCTGCTTGACGTGCTTGGAGAGGACCGAGTCGCTGACGCCGACCTGCTCGCGGACGGCGGCGAAGTCCATCGTGTCGACGACGGCGAGCAGCCCGCACACCTGCAGCCGCGGCGGGGCGTGCACGACCGGGTCGAAGCGCGGTTCGACGGCGGTCACAACTCGCCGCGGAGCTCGGCGGCGTAGATGCGCGTCCACCACCGGCTCACCAGCGCGACGGCGACGCCGCAGGCCGCCGACACCCCGAGCAGCAGCTCCGGCAGGTCGAGGAAGGCGTCGAGGCACGCGGCGACCACCCAGCTGACGCAGCACCAGAACCAGACCGTCGTCGCCCGCTGGGTCGGACCGGGCCGCATGCCGTTGACCCACATGCCGGTGAGCCTCCGGTAGACGGTCACCAGCCCCCAGCAGCCGGCGAGGAACACCAGCCCCGCGCCGCCGATCAGCCACCAGTTGTGGGTCGCGTAGCTGCCCAGGAAGGCGAAGACGAGCACGCCGAGGAGCACGTCGTACCACCAGGGCTGGACCACCCGTTCGGCCAGCGCCACGCGCTGGGCCCGGAGGGTGGCGAGCTCCGCCGCCGCCCTCGTCGCATCCGTCGCACGCTCGTCGCTTTCCATGTCGGAAAGGCTGCTCGTCGCTTTCCGATCCGTCAAGTCGCGCCACGCGACCGTTACACGGCCGTGGTCTCATGGCGGTCCGCCCGACGACCGCGAAGAGGAGACGTGACCGATCTGCGCCACCACGGGGACGCCGAGCTGGCGCCCGGCCTGGTCGACCTCGCCGTGAACGTGCGGGCCGGCACGCCACCGGCCTGGCTGACCGACGTCCTGCGCGGCGCGCTGGACGACAGCGCCGCCTACCCCGACGGCACCCGCGCGCGGACGGCGGTCGCCGCCGCACACGGTCGCGCCCCCGCCGAGGTGCTGCTCACCGCGGGCGCCGCCGAGGCGTTCGTGCTGCTGGCCCGCGCTCTGCGGCCCCGGCGCGCCGTCGTCGTCCACCCGTCCTTCACCGAGCCGGAGGCGGCGCTGCGGGCCGCCGGGCACCCGGTCAGCCGGCACCTGCTCTCCCCCGCCGACGGTTACCGGCTCGACCCCGCCGCGATCCCCGACGACGCGGACCTCGTCGTCCTGGGCAACCCGACCAACCCGACGTCGGTGCTGCACCCGGCCGGCGACCTGGCCGCCCTGACCCGACCGGGACGGATCGTCCTGGTCGACGAGGCATTCGCGGACACGGTCCCCGGCGAGCCGGAGTCCCTCGCCGGGCGCACGGACCTGCCCGGGCTCCTCGTGGTGCGCAGCCTGACCAAGACCTGGGGCCTGGCCGGGGTGCGGGTCGGCTACGCCCTCGGGCCACGGGAGCTGATCGCGGCGATGGCCGCCCAGCAGCCACCGTGGCCGGTCAGCACGCCCGCGCTCGCCGCACTGGTGGCCTGCAGCACCCCGGCCGCGCGCGCCGAGGCCGGCGCCGCGGCCGTCGAACTGGTCGCCCACCGGGAGGCGCTGCTCACTGCGCTGCCGGCACCGGTCGAGGTGGTCGCCGAGCCCCGTTCCTCGTTCGTCCTCCTGCGCGTGCCCGACGGCGCGCGGGTGCGCGCCGCGCTGCGGGACGCCGGCTGGGCGGTGCGCCGCGGCGACACCTTCCCGGGCCTCACGACCGACCACCTCCGGGTCGCGGTGCGGGATCCGCAGACCTCGCGCGCGTTCGCCGGAACGCTCGCTGGGATCCTGGCGGGGACGCACGGGCCCGGCTCCGCCCCCGGAACCGCCCCCCGCATCCCCGAGGAGATCCGCTGAACGCCACCCCGGTGCCCCCCGAGTCGGGCACGGTCTACCCGGTCGGCCTGCGGCTGCGCGACCGGCCGGTCGTCGTCGTCGGCGGCGGCCGGGTCGCCCACCGGCGCGTCGCCGGTCTGCTGGAGGCCCGGGCCCGCGTCACGGTGGTCAGCCCGGAGGTCACCCCGGCGCTCGAGTCGCTCGCCGCGGCCGGCAGCACGACCTGGCACCGACGGCCCTACCGGCCCGGGGATCTCGACGGCGCCTGGTACGCCGTCGCCGCCACCGACGACCCGGCGGTCAACGCGGCCGTGGCCGAGGAGGCCGAGCGCGCCCGCATCTTCTGCGCCCGCGCCGACGACCGCGCCGCCTCCAGCGTCTGGACCCCGGCGATCGGCCGGCAGGGCGACCTGGTGGTGGGCGTGCACGGCGGCGGGGACCCGCAGCGGGCGATCGGGGTGCGGGACGCGATCGTCGCCGGGCTGACCGACGGCAGCATCCGCGACCGCGCCGCACGCCCGACCCCCGCGGGAAGCGTGGTGCTGGTGGGTGGCGGCCCGGGTGATCCGGGGCTGATCACCGTGCGCGGCCGGCAGGCGCTGGCCACCGCCGACGTCGTCGTCGCCGACCACCTCGGCCCCCAGCCACTGCTCGCCTCGCTCCCCCCCGAGGTCGAGGTCGTCGACGCCTCCAAGCTGCCGCGCGGCCGCTCGATGGCCCAGGAGACCATCAACGACCTGCTGATCACCCACGCCCGCGCCGGCCGCCGCGTCGTCCGTCTCAAGGGCGGCGACCCCTTCGTCTTCGGCCGCGGCTTCGAAGAGGTCCAGGCCTGCACCGACGCCGGCATCCCCGTCGAGGTCGTGCCCGGCATCACCAGCGCCGTCGCCGTCCCCGCCCTCGCCGGCATCCCGGTCACCCACCGCGGCCTCACCCACGAATTCGTCGTCGTCTCCGGCCACCTGCCCCCCGGCCACCCCCAGTCACTGGTCGACTGGGCCGCCCTCGGCGCACTGCGCGGCACCCTCGTCGTCCTCATGGGCGTCGACACCGCCCCCGCCATCGCCGCCGCCCTCGTCGAGCACGGCCGCGCACCCGACACCCCCGTCGCGGTCGTCACCGACGGCTCCACCCCCACCCAGCGGTCGCTGCGCACCACCCTGGCCGACCTCCCGGCCACCCTCACCGAGCACGCAGTCCGCCCCCCGGCGGTCTGGGTCGTCGGTGAGGTGGCCGGGCTCACCGCTGCCACCTAGGAGCCGTCGGCCACCGTCGCGAACACCACGGTGTTCTCCGTGCTGGTCCCCGCAGCGTCGTCGAACTCACCGCCGCAGGTGGCCAGCGCGGCGTCGGCCTCCGCAGGATGCCCGCTGAGCGCGCTCCGGGCGCGGTGGCGGATCCGTTCGTCCACGCGGGGGGTCGCTACGACTCGCACGTGAGTCGCTACGCGGCGTGAGAGCCACCGCCGTTCCGTATGCACTTGTGCTCTCGATGTAGTACTCCTACTATCGGCCGCACCGACGAGCGCACAGGGGTGTGGCGGTATGGGTCCTCAGCGGGACACGGCAGGTGAACCGGTCGTCCGGACCAGCGGGCTACGGATGACCTACGGCGAGCAGGAAGTCCTCTCCGGCGTCGACCTCGAGGTCCACCCCGGCGAGGTCGTCTGCCTGCTCGGCCCCAACGGGGCCGGCAAGACCACGACGATCGAGATCCTGGAGGGCTTCCGGCTGCCCTCGGCCGGGGAGGTCCGGGTGCTGGGGGAGAACCCGGCCACCGCGGGCGACGCGTGGCGGGCCCGGGTGGGCGTGGTGCTGCAGTCCTGGCGCGACCACGCCCGCTGGACGCCGCGCCGGCTGCTCACCCAGCTCGGCGGCTACTTCACGCCCTACTCGACACCCGAGCGCCGGCGCCCGTACGACGTCGACGAGCTCATCGCCACCGTCGGCCTCGACGAGCACGCCGACCGCAAGATCGGCACCCTCTCCGGCGGCCAGCGCCGGCGGCTCGACGTGGCCGTCGGCATCATCGGCCGGCCCGAGCTGCTCTTCCTCGACGAACCCACGGCCGGCTTCGACCCGCAGGCGCGGCGGGACTTCCACGAGCTGGTGCACCGGCTGTCCGACCTGGAGGGCACGAGCATCCTGCTCACCACCCACGACCTGGCCGAGGCGGAGAAGCTGGCCGACCGGATCCTCATCCTGGCCCACGGCCGGATCGTCGCCGCCGGCAGCGCCGACGAGCTCACCCGCCAGGTCGCCGGCACGGCGGAGGTGCGCTGGGCCTGCGGCGCGGAACGCTACGTGCACCCCACCGACGACGTCGTCCCCTTCGTCCGCCGGCTGTTCGAGGAGCACGGCGACCGGCTCACCGACCTCGAGGTCCGCCGCGCCAGCCTCGAGGACACCTACCTGGCGATGGTGCAGCGCTTCGAGTCCGGCCGCCCGGCCGACCCGGTCCTGGAGGAGGTCACCCGATGAACGCCACCCGGCACGCGATCGGTCTGGGGCTCCAGCGGGGCTGGACGGAGTTCGTCCTGAGCCTGCGCAGCCCGCAGGACCAGGGCTTCTACCTGTTCACCGCCGTCGGCACCTTGCTCTACCTCTGGTTCAACCGGGACAACGAGCTCGAGGGCACCGGGCTGATGTACCCGACGTACGCGCTGCCCAGCATCCTCGGCGCGCTGCTGGCCTTCGGTGTGGTGATCGGTCCGGCCTTCGCGCTGGCCATGGAGCGCGAGGACGGCACGTTGCTGCGGCACAAGGCGCTCCCCCACGGCATGCCGGGGTACGTGACCGGGCAGCTGACCTACCACTCCCTCTCGCTGTTCCCGTCGCTGCTGACCGTGCTGGTGCCGAGTTTCCTGCTCTTCGACGGGCTTATGCACGGCGGCGCGTCGGGGTGGCTCACCGTCGCCTGGGTGGTCGTGCTCGGGCTGCTGGCCACGCTGCCGCTGGGCATGATCCTGGGGGCGGTCGTGCCGAGCACGCAGAAGGTGGGCAGCTGGGGCATGCTGCCGGTACTGGTCCTCACGGCGATCTCGGGGATCTTCTTCCCGATCACGCTGATGTGGGGGTGGGTGCAGGCCGTGGCGCAGGTCTTCCCGATCTACTGGATCGGCCTGGGGTTGCGCTCGGCGTTCCTCCCCGACGCGGCGGCGACCCTCGAGCTCGGCGACTCGTGGCGCACCGGCCTCACCGTCGTGGTCCTGGCCGCCTGGGCCGTGTTCGGCGCGCTGGTCACCCCCCGGGTGCTGCGCCGGATGGCGCGCCGGCAGTCCGGGTCGCAGGTGCAGGCGGCCCGGGAGGCCACCCTGCAGTGGGTGCGCTGATCGGTGGCTCCTGATCGCCCCGCCGGCGACCGTTCCGGCGACGCCGTCCACAACCGGATATCGCTGCTGCGCGCCGAGCAGCAGGTGACCCGGCGGGAGCTCGCCGACGCCCTCGGCGTCCACTACCAGACCGTCGGCTACCTGGAGCGCGGCGAGTACAACCCGAGCCTGCACCTGGCCCTGCGGATCGCCGAGTTCTTCGGCGTACCGGTCGAGGCGGTCTTCTCGACGCGCCCCTTCCCCCGGATCACCGATCTGCACCGCCCCGCCGACGAGGAGCCCCGCACCGCATAGCGACCCACTGGGCATAGGAAGCTATGCATACGTTCTCGCGCCGGAAACGCATGCATAGCTTCCTATGCCTGGTCGGTGGTCCATCAGATGTTGGCGCCGTCCGGGGGCGGGCCGTCGGGCAGCGCCGCGGCGACGCCCGACCCCGCCGCCTCCGGGGCGTCCATGCCGACGGTGTAGGCGGTCATCGACAGCGAGCCGTAGGCGTAGCCGTCGACCAGCACGTCCACCGGCGCGTCGGTCGCGCCCGCCATGCCGGCCACGTAGAGCAGCGGCAGGAAGTGGTCCGGCGTCGGGACGGCGAGGTCGAAGTCGCGGTGCCCGTCGAGACGGCCGACGTCGGTGGGGTCGGTCAGCATGCACTCCTTCGCCGCCTCGTCGAACCGCTGCGCCCAGTCGAACCCGGCGTCCGGCAGCGCGCGGCTGACCCCGCCGAGGTTGTGGACGACGTTGCCGCTGCCGATGACCAGCACCCCGTCCTCGCGCAGCGGCGCCAGCGCCGCCCCGAGCTGGAGGTGGTAGTCGAAGGACTTGAGCGCGTTGATCGACAGCTGCACCACCGGGACGTCGGCGTCGGGGAAGGCGTGTGCCAGCACCGACCACGCGCCGTGGTCGATGCCCCAGCTGTCGAGGTCGGCCCCCACCCACGTCGGGTGCACGATGTCGGCCACCTCGTCGTACAGCTCCGGCAGGCCCGGGGGCTCGTACCGGACGTCGAACAGCTCCCGCGGGAAGCCGAAGAAGTCGTGGATGGTGCGCGGCCGCGGCATCGCGGTGAGCGCGGTCGCCTGCACGTACCAGTGGGCGGAGATCACCAGGATGGCCCGGGGCCGGGGCACCGACCGCCCGAAGGCCCGCCAGGCCTCCGTGTAGCGGTTGCTCTCCAGCGCGTTCATCGGGTTGCCGTGGCCGAGGAACGCGGCGGGCATCACGGGCATCGCTGACCTCCGCTCTCGTCGCCTCCGTCGATCATCTCGCGCGAAGCCTCGCGGTGCGACGTCGTCGCGGCACCGACAGCGACGGATCAGCCCGGCAGCCGGGTGGCCGCGTCCTCGAGGAGCACCTGCCGTTCCGCCGGGGGGCGGCGGGGGCAGGACAGGCACCTCGCACCGGGCGGCAGCCGGTCCACCAGGCAGCAGGACACCCGGGCGGTGAACCGCGCACCGCCGACGTCGACGTAGCGGGGAGCCGGCAGCGGCGCGCCGACCGCCCGGGCCAGCGGCGCGGCCAGCGCGGTCACCGCCGGGACGTCGCCCAGCGCGCGGCCGAGGCCCAGCAGCCCGTTGGCCAGCGAGTCGGTGGCGATCGCCCAGAGCGGCCGCTCGCGCATCCCGGCGACGTCCGCCAGGGCGGGGACGACGTCGCCGAGCGTCTCGCGGAGCCCCGCCGCCGGGTCGTCGTCCCCCCGCGAGGAGACGGCGGCGAGCGGGAGACCGCCCGGGCTCAGGGCAACGGCGACGTCGGGGAGGCGGCCGGAGAGCGGACGCCCGACCGCGAGCCCGGCCAGCAGCGGCGCCAGGAGGACGGCGGAGGCCGAGTACCACCACACCGTGGCGTGCACCCGGCGGCTGCCGCCGCGGGCCCGGCCGGCGAGCAGGTCGGTCAGCCACACCCGGTCGGCGAACGCGGTCGCCGGAACGACCGGGGCGCCCTCCGGGGGCACCAGGCCGAGCGCCGCCGCACCCGGGATCCGGGCCGCGACCTGCGCCTGGCGACCGCTCACCGGCCCAGTGTGGCCGGTCGTCGCTCGGGGGCTCGCGTGGGGCAGACGCCGGAGCACTGTCCGCCATACGGTGTGTCGTGGCACACGTTGCACGGCCGCGGGCCCACCGCGGCACCGGACCCGGGAGGACCACATGAGCGAGACGCCCCAGCTGGACGGCCGGACCTTCGCGCCGCCCGAGGCCCTGGCCGCCCAGGCCAACGTGGGCCCCGAGGTGTACGAGGAGGCCGCCCGCGACCGGCTGGCGTTCTGGGAGTCCGCGGCGCGACGGCTGAGCTGGGACCAGGAGTGGGACACCGTGCTCGACTGGAGCAACCCGCCGTTCGCGAAGTGGTTCGTCGGCGGCCGGCTCAACGTGGCTTACAACTGCGTGGACCGGCACGTGGAGGACGGCCACGGCGAGCAGGTGGCCTACCACTGGGAGGGCGAGCCGGGCGACACCCGGACGATCACCTACGCCCAGCTCAAGGACGAGGTCTGCCGGGCCGCCAACGCCCTGACCGAGCTCGGTGTGCGGGCCGGCGACCGGGTCGCCATCTACCTGCCGATGATCCCCGAGGCGATCATCTCGATGCTCGCCTGCGCCCGGATCGGCGCGGTGCACATGGTGGTCTTCGGCGGCTTCTCCGCCGACGCCCTGGCGAGCCGGCTCGACGACGCCGGCGCCGTCCTGGTCATCACCGCCGACGGCGGGTACCGCCGCGGCGCCCCCAGCGCCCTCAAGCCCGCCGTCGACGACGCGGTGGGCCGCAGCCCCGGTGTCCGCAACGTCGTCGTGGTCAAGCGCACCGAGCAGGACGTGGAGTGGACCGAGGGCCGCGACCTGTGGTGGGACGACGTGGTCGGCCGGCAGTCCGCCGAGCACGAGTGCGAGTTCTTCGACGCCGAGCACCCGCTGTACATCATGTACACGTCGGGGACGACGGCGAAGCCGAAGGGCATCCTGCACACGTCCGGCGGCTACCTCACCCAGGTCGCCTACACCCACTGGGCCACGTTCGATCTCAAGCCCGACACCGACGTCTTCTGGACCGCGGCCGACGTCGGCTGGGTCACCGGCCACAGCTACATCGTCTACGGGCCGCTGGCCAACCGCGCCACCTCGGTGATGTACGAGGGCACACCCGAGACCCCGCACCGCGGCCGCTGGTTCGAGCTGATCCAGAAGTACGGCGTCACGATCCTCTACACGGCGCCCACGGTCATCCGCACGTTCATGAAGTGGGGCGAGGAGGTCCCGGCCGGCTTCGACCTGACCTCCCTGCGGCTGCTCGGCTCGGTCGGCGAGCCGATCAACCCCGAGGCCTGGCTCTGGTACCACGAGCACATCGGCGGCGGCCGCTGCCCGATCATGGACACCTGGTGGCAGACCGAGACCGGGGCGCACATGCTCACGCCCCTGCCCGGCGTCACCACCCTCACCCCCGGCTCCGCCCAGCACCCGTTCCCGGGCATCTCCGCCAAGGTCGTCGACGACGAGGGCAACGAGCTCACCGACGACTCCACCGGGCTGCTCGTGCTCACCGAGCCGTGGCCGTCGATGCTGCGCACGATCTGGGGGGACGACGACCGGTACGTCGACACCTACTGGTCGCGCTTCGGGAAGAACGTCTACTTCGCCGGTGACGGCGCGAAGAAGGACGCCGAGGGCAACATCTGGCTGCTCGGCCGGGTCGACGACGTGATGAACGTGTCGGGCCACCGCATCTCCACCACCGAGGTCGAGTCCTCGCTGGTCGGCCACCCGACGGTCGCCGAGGCCGCCGTCGTCGGGGCCAGCGACCCGACCACCGGCCAGGGCATCGTCGCGTTCGTCATCCTCCGGGGGAACGCCGAGGACTCCGGCGACGAGCTGGTCCAGCAACTCAAGACGCACGTCGCCAAGGACATCGGCCCGATCGCCAAGCCGCGGCAGATCATGGTGGTGCAGGAGCTGCCCAAGACCCGGTCCGGGAAGATCATGCGCCGGCTGCTGCGCGACATCGCCGAGAACCGCGAGCTGGGCGACGTCACCACGCTGACCGACTCGTCGGTGATGAACATGATCAAGGAGAAGCTGCCCGCCACTCCCGCGGAGGGCTGACCTCCTAGGCATAGGAAGCTCTACCTGCGCCTCGGACCCCGGGCACGCAGGTAGAGCCTCCTATGCCCTCCCGCCCCACCGCGTCTGCAGGCACCGGGACGCGGTCCCGCTGGCCATGGGGCACGATCGTCCCGACCAGCAGTTCCACCGAAGGAGGAGCCACCCGTGGCCCACAGTGTGTCGACGACCCGAACCGACGGGAGCAGCGCGGCGGCCGAGCCCTCGATCGGCACGCTGGTGCAGAGCGCGATGGCCGACGTCTCGACGCTGGTGCGCGGTGAGATCGAGCTGGCCAAGGCCGAGATCGGCACGTCCGCGAAGAAGGGCGCCATCGGCGGCGGGATGTTCGGCGCGGCGGGCGTCGTCGCCGGCTTCTCGATGTTCTTCCTCTTCATCGCCCTCGCCGAGGGGCTCACCGCGCTGGGCGTGCCCCGCTGGCTGTCCTACCTCATCGTCTGGGTCGTGCTGCTGCTCGTCGCCGGCGTGCTCGCACTGATCGGCAAGCGGCTGATCAAGAAGATCGAGAAGCCCGAGCGGACGATCGAGTCGCTGCGCGAGCTGCCCGAGGTGATGCACCGCGAGGCGCCCGGCGCGCGCCACCGCGACGTCCCCGTGGTGAACGGCGGCAAGGTGGAGCTGCGCGGCAACGAGACCTACCGGGTCTGACTCGGTGACCGTCCCTCCGGACGGCCGTCCCGACGCCGTCAGCGTGCTGCTGCCGGGGCCCTGGACCCACCGCGACATCTCCGCGAACGGGGTGCGGTTGCACACGGCGGAGGCCGGTGACGGGCCGCTCGTGCTGCTGCTCCACGGTTTCCCGCAGTTCTGGTGGACCTGGCGCGCCCAGCTCACGGCCCTGGCCGGGGCGGGGTTCCGGGTCGTCGCGCCGGACCTGCGCGGCTACGGGGCCAGCGACAAGCCACCTCGCGGATACGACCTGCCGACCCTCTCCGCCGACGTCGCGGCGCTGGTGCGGGCGCTCGGGGAACGCGATGCGGTCGTCGTCGGCCACGACTGGGGCGGCCTGCTGGGCTGGACGGCGGCCGCGCTGCACCCGCGGGTGGTCCGCCGGCTGGTCGTGGTGTCGATGGCCCACCCCCGGCTGCTGCGGGCCGGTATGGCCGACCGCCGCCAGCGCCGGGCGATGCGCCACGCGCTCGGTTTCCAGGTGCCCCGGCTGCCCGAACGGCGGCTGACCCGGGTCGACGACGACCCGGTGGCCGACCTGATGCAGCGCTGGGCCGGGCCGGAGTGGGCGCGCACCGCGGAGTTCGCGGCGGCCGTGGACCGCTACCGCGCGGCGGCGCGCATCCCGCAGGCCGCGTACGGGGCGATGGAGTACTACCGCTGGGCCGGCCGGTCCCAGCTGCGGCCCGACGGTCTCCGGTACGCCCGGCGGATGGCGGCCCCGATCACGGCGCCCACCCTGCAGCTGCACGGTGCGCTCGACCCGTACGTGCTGCCGGGTACGGCGCGCGGGTCCGGCCGCTACGTGGCGGGGGCCTACGAGTGGCGGGAGCTGCCCCGGGTCGGCCACTTCCCGCAGGAGGAGGCCCCCGACGAGGTCACCCGGGCCATCGCCGACTGGGCCAAGTGACCCGCTGGAACGGCCCCGCTGCAGGGACCCGGCACGAGCGAAGCGAGTGGTGGGGGGCAGCGGGGTCCTCTTACTCGCAGGAGCCCGTCGCCACCTCGGTGCGCGCGACGCTGCCCGCATCGGCGGCCGCGGCGACCTCCGGTCCGGTGAGCGCGTAGCCGGTCTGCGGGTCGTCGATCGCCGAGGCGAACACGACTCCGAGGACGCTGCCGTCGGGGGCGAACAGGGGGCCACCGGAGTTGCCGGCGCGCACCTGTCCGTACAGGGCGTAGACGTCGCGGACGACGGTCTGCGTGTTGCGGAAGTCGGGACCGCTGATCTCGCCGCGGTCCCGCACGCGGGCGGCACCGACGTACAGCGGTCCACCTCCCGGGTAGCCCATGATGATCGCGTCGTCGCCCGAATCGGCCGGCTGCGGGGTGAACGACAGCGGCACCTGCGGCAGCCCCGGCACCGCGAGGACCGCGACGTCGATCTCCTCGTCGACCACGACCGGGATCGCGTCGTACTCCCTGCCCTCGGCGACGACCACCGGCGCGGTGACGCCGGCCAGCACGTGGGCGTTGGTCATCACCCGCTCCGGCGCGTAGACGAAACCGGACCCGTCGATCTGCCGGGAGCAGGACGGCGCCACCCCACGGATCCGCACCACGGACCCCTGCACCGAGGCGACCACCGCGCTCTCCTGCAGCGCCGGGTCGGGCGCCGGGACGTCGCGCGCCTGGGTGGGGGTGAGCGGGTCGAGGACGTCGGGCAGCCCCCGCCGGTCGATCGCCTCCCGCAGGTCCTCGTAGACGGTGCGGACCTCGTCGGGGACCGCCCGGTCCACGGCCTGCACCAGCGCCGACTGGCGGACCTGGCCGGCCACCTCGGGGAACGGCGAGCTCGCCAGCGGTGAGGCGACCATCCAGGCGACCAGCAGGACCGCCGCCGCCGAGACGACCGCGCCGGCCACGGAGTCGACCATCTTGGCCGGCTCCCACGTGACGCGGGACCGCAGCGCCCGGCCCGCGGCCCCGGCCAGGATCTGGCCCAGCAGCGCGCCGGCGAGCACCACCACGAGCGCGGCGAAGACCCGGCTGACGCTGGAGCCGTCGATCCGGTCGGCCACCGGCCCCGCCAGCTGGGCCCCGAGGACCGCCCCGGCCAGGAAGCCGACGATCGAGGTGGCCGAGACCAGGAGGCCCTGCCGGAACCCGGACAGCGCGAACAGCAGCGCCAGCATGATGAGCAGGAGGTCGACCAGGGACACCGCTACCCGCTGACCGTCATCGTGCCCACCTGCCCCAGCTGGAGGTGGAAGGTGCAGGAGAACGGGTACTCCCCCGGCGTCGACACCTCGAACTCGATCGTCTTCTCCTCGCCCGCGGCGAGCATCGAGATCCCGGCGTCGATCGGCTCGGGCAGCTCCTCGTCGGTGAACTCGAGGTTGTGCGGCATCTGCTCGGCGACGTTCACCAGGGTCAGCCGCACCCGCCCCGGCGACACGGTGAACCGGTCGGGGGTGAACACGTAGTCGTCCTGGGTCTGGAGGGTGACCTCCTGGACGCCGTCGTCGGCGATCGTCACCTCACCGAGCCCCTCGGCGACTGGCGCCGCGGTCACCTCCTGCCCCCCGGCGCCACCGCAGCCGGTCACCAGCAGGACCAGCACCGCGACGACCGCCACGACCTTCCCGCCGATGTCCTGGCCGCCTCCCGGGCCCCGCCCCGAGCCGGCGAGGGACGGGGAGGAGGTGGTCCTTTCACCGCTCATCGGGGCCGAACCGTACGCGCCGGGGCGACGCCGGGCGCGGGATCGGCGACGGTCGGCGCGGCGGAATCGCCGGCGGGGTCGTCGTCCCCCGAGCCCGGCAGCGTGTACGGGCGCAGCCGCTCCGGGCGGATCGGCCGCACGTCGGTGGCGTCCCACGGCTGCGCCAGCCCGGCGGCTTCGAGGATCGCGTCGAGCAGGCCGGCGGTGAAGCCCCACACCTCCATGTCGGCCACGCCGAACGCCGGCCCGACGAAGCCCGCCGGATGCCGGACGCGGTAGCGGTTGGCCGGGTCGACGAGGTCGGCCAGCGGCACCCGGGCGACCCGCGCCACCTCGTGCGGGTCGCCGACCGTGACGTCGCGCGGGTCGTCCCACCAGCCCACGACCGGCACGACGAGCCGGTTCGACGGCGGCAGGAACAGCTCCTGCAGGGTGGCGAGGACCCGGACGCCGTCGGGGTCGATCCCGGCCTCCTCGTGGGCCTCGCGCAACGCCGTGCCCACCGGGAAGTCGTCGCCCGGGTCGACGCCGCCGCCCGGGAAGGCGGGCTGCCCGGCGTGGCTGCGCAGGTGTGCGGACTTCTCGATCAGCAGGATGTCCGGCCCGGCCGGGCCCTCGCCGAAGAGGATGAGGACCGCCGAGCGGCGGGCGGTGGCGGTGGCCTGCGGCATGCGGTGGCGCAGCGGGAGGTCGTCGGCCCGCTCCAGCAGCCGGAGCAGGTACTCGGGCAGGCCGTCGGTGGCCGCCCCGGCGGTCACAGCTGCACCCCGAGGTGGTCCGCGACGAGGCCGCGGAGCTCGTCCACCGAGGCGACCGCGCCGGCCTCGGTGTGCACCAGCGCGCCGCCGGCGTCGACGAAGTAGGTGAAGGGCAGGAAGTTGATCCCGAGCTCGGCCATCAGCTCCCCGGTCCGGTCGTAGGCGCTGGGGAACGTGACGCCGGCGTCCTCGGCGAACGAGCCGGCCTGCGGCAGCCCGTCCTTGCTGATCACCCCGACCACCCGCACCTGGTCGCCGGCGAGGTCGGCGAACTCCTGCAGGACCGGCATCTCCTCCCGGCACGGCGAGCACCAGCTTCCCCACAGGTTCACGACCGTCGGCACGCCCGGTGCCCTGGCCAGGTCGAGGGAACCACCGCCGGGGCAGTCGAAGGCGAGCGCCGGCAGTCGCTCGGCCCCGGCGGCCTCGACGTCGGGCTGGTCGGGGCACGGCGTGAACGACGGGGCCGCGGTCGTCGCGGGCGTGGCCTCGGGCTGCTCCTCGGCGGTGCAGCCGGCCATCAGCAGCGCGAGCGCCGCCCCGGCGGCGGCCAGGACCCGGCGCATCACTCGGTGTCCGAGGCGGAGGGGGTCTTCACGAGCTTCAGAGCCACCTCGGGGTCGACCGGGCCGATGCCGAACGAGGGGCACCACTGCGCCAGGCCGCAGGCGCCGCACGCCGCCTTCTTCGCGTGGCACACGCGCCGGCCGTGGAAGATCACCCGGTGGCTGAAGTCGGTCCACTCCTTCTTCGGCACCAGCTGCGCGATCTCCGCCTCGACCTTGACCGGGTCCTCCTCCGCGGTCCAGCCGAACCGGCGCACCAGCCGGCCGAAGTGGGTGTCGACGGTGAGCCCCGGGACACCGAAGGCGTTGCCCAGCACGACGTTCGCCGTCTTGCGCCCGACGCCCGGCAGGGTCACCAGGTCGGCCATCCGGGCGGGCACCTCGCCGTCGAAGCGCTCGACCAGGGCCTGGCTCAGCCCCAGCACCGAGTTCGCCTTGGCCCGGAAGAAGCCGGTGGGCTTGAGGATGGTCTCCAGCTCCTCCCGGTCGGCGCCGGCGAGGGCGACCGCGTCGGGATACCGCGCGAAGAGCGTGGGCGTCACCTTGTTGACCATCTTGTCGGTGGTCTGCGCGGACAGCACCGTGGCGACCAGCAGCTCGAAGGCGTTGGTGAAGTCCAGCTCGCAGTGGGCGTCGGGATGGATCGCGGCCAGCTCGCGGGCCATGCGACGGGCCCGGCGGGTGCGGGCCAGCGGCGTCTCCGCCGGGTCGTACGGCGACGCCCCGGTCAGTGCGGCTGCGGTGGGGCGCCGGGCCCGGGCGGGGCGTGCGTAGGCCGGTGAGGACGCGGGTGCGGACACGCGGTCGAGGGTATGCGGAGCTGCTGACCCTCTCCCGGCGTGCCATGATCGAGGACGGACCGCTTCCCCGTTCCGCCGACGACGCAGAGGAGGTCGGGATGGTCGCCCTCAGTGTCATCCTGTTCCCACCGCTGCTGATCGCGTTCCTGCTGGTGATGGAGCGGGTCGAGGAGCCCCTCCGCCGCCCGGCGTCCCCCCGCGAGGTCAGCGAGTTCCTGGACACCGCGACGCCCGGCGAGGTCGACACGCTCGCCACCTCGGGCATCCGGCGGGCGCTGTTCCGCTGGCGCCGTCGCCGCCACCGCGTCCGGCGCTCGCAGAACCCCCCGCTGGTCTGAGGAAGGACCTCCCTGCCCCCACCGCTCGCACGCTCGCGGCGGGCCCCTGCAGGGAGGCCACTCGCTCCATGGGGGGACGCGGCCGCCCACCGAACGGGTGATTGACCGCACAGCCGCCTAGACTCGCTCCGGACGCGGGCACCCCTGCGTCCGAGGACAGTGCGAGAGGACGTGCAGTGGACGAGGTGCTGGCTCAGTCGGGGCTCTTCCAGGGGCTCTCCGAGGACGCGGTGGACCCCGTCATCAGTCGCCTCGAGACGATCACCCTCCCCCGGGGCCGGGTGGTCTTCAACGAGGGCGAGCCCGGCGACAGCCTCTACATCGTCATGACCGGCAAGATCAAGCTCTCCCGTCGGTCGCCCGACGGCCGGGAGAACGTGCTCGCGGTCATGGGACCTTCCGACCAGTTCGGTGAGCTGTCGGTCTTCGACCCCGGTCCGCGTACCGCGACCGCCACCGCCGTCACCGACGTGAAGCTGGCCCGGATGCCGCAGTCGGTGCTGCTGCCCTGGATCGAGGCGCACCCGGAGATCGGCGAGCAGCTGCTCCGCGTGCTGGCCCGGCGCCTGCGCCGCACCAACGACTCGGTCGCCGATCTCATCTTCACCGACGTCCCCGGCCGCGTGGCCAAGGCGCTGCTGCAGATGGCCGACCGCTTCGGCAGCCGCGACACCGACGGCCTGCGCGTGAAGCACGACCTCACCCAGGAGGAGCTCGCCCAGCTGGTCGGCGCCTCCCGCGAGACGGTCAACAAGGCGCTGGCGGACTTCGTGCACCGCGGCTGGATCCAGCTGCAGGGCAAGTCCGTCGTCGTCCTCGACGAGGAGCGCCTGCGCCGCCGCGCGCGCTGACGCACGCCTGAACGCGAGAGGCCCGGAACCGCATCGGTTCTGGGCCTCTCGCGTTCACCGCTTCACGAGGGGAGCGGCACGGCCAGCCGGATGCGGGTGCCGTCGGGCAGCACCGCCCAGCGGCCGTCGGGCGTCTCCTCGAAACGCGGGCTGATCGGCTGCAGGGGCTCTGGCGGCGAGCCGGCCAGGGCGGCCGCGACGTCGGGGAAGGCCACCAGCTGGCCGAGCGTGTGCGACGTCGGCGGCAGCATCGGGCGGGTGCCGGCCTCCAGCTCGGCGAGCGCGGCGGCGGGTGCCAGCCACGCGGCCTCGTCGGCCTCCCCCGAGACGTCGCGCGCCTCCTGCCCGACCGGCAGCGCGGCGGCGAAGAACTTGGTGTCGTAGCGCCGCGGCTCGACCGGTGGGGTGATCCAGTGCGCGAACGGCCGCAGCAGGTCCGACCGGAGCACCAGCCCCCGACCGGCCAGGAGCCCGGCCAGCGACAGCTCGCGGCTGAGCAGGGCCTGGCGCTGGTCCTCCCAGTCCTCCCCCGAGACGTCCGGAACGACGGTCCCGTCGGGCAGCCCGGCGAGCAGGACGCCGGCCTCCTCGAACGTCTCGCGCACCGCGGCGCACACGAGCTCCCGGGCGGTCCGCTCGTCGCAGCCGAAGGCGGTCGCCCACTGCGCGGGCGCGGGCCCGGCCCACCCGATCTCGGTGTCGCCGTCCCGGGGGTCGACGCCGCCGCCCGGGTAGGCGGTCATGCCACCGGCGAAGGGCATGCCCTTCGTGCGGCGCAGCAGGTACACCTCGAGCCCGGGCGCGCCGTCCCGCAGCAGCAGCACCGTCGCGGCCTGCTTCGGCTCAGGCATGCCGCACGACGCAGTCGTCGGTTACGAGCAGCGGGGGTCCGGAGGACCTCCCGGCGAGGGACCGGGACACGCTCAGCGCAACGACGGATGGCACCTGGCCGCGGTGCGATGCGGAGGATCGCGGTGTCATCGCAGCTCGACGGTGAGCTCGACCTCCACGGGGGCACCCATCGGCAGCTCGGCCACCCCCACGGCGCTGCGGGCGTGCTGACCGGCGTCGCCGAAGATCCGGCCGAGCAGCTCGCTGGCGCCGTTGACCACCCGGGGCTGACCGGTGAAGCCCTCGACGCTGGCCACGTAGCCCACGACGCGGACGACGCGCGCCACCGCGTCCAGCCCCACGAGGTCGTCGATCGCGGCCAGCGCGTTCAGCGCGCAGACCTTCGCGTCGGCCGCGGCGGCCTCCACGTCGACCGACCCGCCGACCTTGCCGGTGCGGCGCAGGCCGCCGTCGACGAACGGCAGCTGCCCCGAGGTGAACACCAGGGAGCCGGTGCGCACGGCCGGCACGTAGGCGGCGACGGGAGCGGCCACCGGGGGCAGCCGGATGCCCAGCTCGGCGAGCCGGGCGTGCCAGCCCGGAGCCGGGGCCGTCATACCGGCCGCTTGAGGTAGGCGACCGGCTGCTCGGGCCCACCGGGCCCGGGGAGCACGGTCACCAGCTCCCACCCGTCGACGCCCCAGGAGTCGAGGATCGCCTTGGTGTTGTGGATGAGCAGCGGGATGGTCGCGTACTCCCACTTCTGGCGGGCGGTTTCGCTCATGACCGCGACGCTAGCGCAGCCGCCGGACGCGATGCCCGTCACGCCACCTGGCACGGGCAGGCCGTCCCCGTCGCCTGCTCCTACGCTGGGACAGGTGAGCCCAGATCCCGCCGCCCCGCGCCTGCACGTGGTCACCGGCAAGGGAGGGACGGGCAAGACCACCGTCGCCGCCGCCCTGGCCCTGGCGCTCGCCGCCGACGGGCGCTCGGTGCTGCTGGTGGAGACCGAGGGCCGGCAGGGCATCGCCCAGCTGTTCGACACCCCGCCGCTGCCCTACGAGGAGCGCCGGGTCGCCGTCGCCCGCGGCGGGGGCGAGGTCAAGGCGCTGGCCATCGACGTCGAGGAGGCGCTCCTCGACTACCTCGACATGTTCTACAACCTCCGCCGGGCCGGCCGGGCGCTGCGGAAGATGGGCGCCATCGACTTCGCCACCGCCATCGCGCCGGGCCTCCGCGACGTGCTGATCACCGGCAAGATCAAGGAGGCGGTCACCCGGCGGCGGGACGGCAGGCTGGTCTACGACGCCGTCGTCGTCGACGCGCCGCCCACCGGCCGGATCACCCGCTTCCTCGGCGTCACCGGGGAGATGTCGCAGCTGGCCCGCTCCGGTCCGATCAAGACCCAGAGCGACGGCGTCATGGCGGTGCTGCGCTCCCCGCAGACGGCGGTCCACCTGGTGACGATCCTGGAGGACATGCCGGTGCAGGAGACGGCGGACGCCATCGCGGAGCTCGAGGCGGCCGGGCTGCCGATCGGCTCGGTGATCGTGAACATGGCGACCGAGCCGGTGCTGCCACCGGCCGCGCTGTCCCGCGCGGCGGCCGGCGAGCTGACCGGGGCCGACCTCGCACCCGCGCTGGACGCCGCGCACCTGCCGGGCGCCGAGCAGCTGGCCGAGGCGCTGGTCGCCGAGGTCGTGGAGCACGCCCGCCGCTGGGCGGCGCAGGACGCCCTGCGGGCCCAGGTCGCGGAGCTGGACCGCCCCAGCCTCGAGATCCCGCTGCTGCCCGGCCCGATGGACCTGGGCTGCCTGTTCGAGCTGGCGGGGCGGCTCGAGGAGCACCTGCGCACGGAGGTGGCCGCCTGATGGCCGCCGGCACGGCCACCGCGCCGCGCACCCGGGCGCCCCGGCAGGCCCCGGCGATGGACCTGGGCGCGCTGATCGCCGACCGGCAGACCCGCATCGTCGTCTGCTGCGGCGCCGGCGGGGTGGGCAAGACGACGACGTCCGCGGCGCTGGCGCTGGCCGCGGCGGAGGCCGGGCGCACCGTCGTCGTCCTCACCATCGACCCGGCCCGGCGGCTGGCCCAGTCCCTGGGGCTCACCGAGCTGGACAACGAACCGCGGCGCGTGGACGTCCCTGGGGCGACCGGTGAGCTGCACGCGATGATGCTGGACATGAAGCGGACGTTCGACGACATCGTCACCGCTCACTCCACGCCCGAGCGCGCGCAGCAGATCCTCGACAACCCCTTCTACCAGGCGCTCTCCTCGTCGTTCGCCGGCACGCAGGAGTACATGGCGATGGAGAAGCTCGGGCAGCTGCGCGCCAGCGACCGGTGGGACCTGATCATCGTCGACACCCCGCCGTCGCGGTCGGCGCTGGACTTCCTCGACGCCCCCAACCGGATGGGCCGGTTCCTCGACGGCACGATGATCCGGCTGCTGATCGCGCCGAGCCGGGCCGGCTTCAAGTTCGCCAGCGCCGGGTTCCTGCTGTTCAGCCGGATCGTCAGCAAGATCCTCGGTGGCCAGCTGCTGCGCGACATCTCCGCCTTCGTCGCGGCCCTGGACACCATGTTCGGCGGGTTCCGCGAGCGCGCGACGGCGACGTTCGAGCTGCTGCGCCGCCCCGGCACGTCGTTCGTGGTGGTCGCCGCGCCGGAGCCCGACGCGTTGCGCGAGGCGTCCTACTTCGTCGACCGGCTCTCGGCCGAGGGGATGCCGCTGGCCGGACTGGTCGTCAACCGGACGCACCCCCCGGCCACCACGGCGCTGTCGGCGACCCGCGCGGAAGGCGCCGCCGAGGAGGTCGCCGAGAGCGGTGACGAGGGCGCGGCGCTCGCGGCCGCGGCGCTGCGGGTGCACGCGGACCGGATGCAGCTCGCGAGCCGGGAGCAGCACCTGGCCGACCGCTTCACCAGCGCCCACCCCGACGTCGCGCTGCGCACGGTGCCGGCCGCCGCCGGGGACGTCCACGACCTCGACGGGCTGCGGATGATGGCCGACGCCCTCACCGGCCCCGACCACGACACGCCGACCGGCACGCCGCGGACGCGCGTCCTGCCCGCGCGCCGCGGCTGAGCGCTCCGCTCACCCGTCCGGTCGACGTACCCTGGCCGCGATGTCGGAGAACGCGCGTGTCCGGACCCGTCTGCTCGCCAAGCTCGCCGCGACGATCGTCGTCGCCGGCGCACTGCTGGCCGGACTCATGCTGCCCTGGATCGGGGGCACCGGCCTGGCGGCACGCAACTCCGTGTCGCTGCTCGACGCCCTGCCGGTGGAGCTGACCGACAAGACGCCGGCCGGCGTCACCCGGGTGCTCGCCGCCGACGGGCAGCTGATCACGAACTTCTACGAGCACAACCGGACGCCGGTCACCTCCGACCAGATCGCCGACGTCATGAAGCAGGCGCTCGTCGACATCGAGGACTCCCGGTTCTACGACCACAACGGCCTGGACGTGCAGGGCACGATGCGGGCGCTGGTGAAGAACGTCGCCGCCGGCGAGGTCCAGGAGGGCGGCTCCACCCTGACCCAGCAGCTGGTGAAGCAGACCCTGCTGCAGACGGCCACCACGCCGGAGGACCGGGACGCCGCCGACGCCCAGACCGTGGGCCGCAAGCTGCGGGAGGCCCGCCTGGCCCTCGCCCTGGAGGACACCTACTCCAAGGACGAGATCCTCACCCGGTACCTGAACATCGTGTACTTCGGGCAGGGCGCCTACGGCATCCAGGCCGCCGCCCAGCGCTACTTCAGCGTGAACGCCGCCGACCTCACCCTCCCGCAGGCGGCCATGCTCGCCGGGCTGGTGCAGAAGCCGTTCTACGACGAGCCGATCAACAACCCGGAGAACGCCCAGATCCGGCGCAACCAGGTGCTGCAGCGCATGCACGACCTGGGTCACGTCAGCGCGGAGCAGCTGGCCGAGATCACCCCCACCCCGGTGGAGGTGGCTCCGGGCCAGGCGCCCCCGAACGGCTGCATCGACGCCGCGATCGGCGGCTTCTTCTGCGACTTCACCCGGCAGTACCTCATCCAGGAGCTCGGTCTGACGAAGGCCCAGCTGGACAAGGGCGGGCTGACCATCCAGACGACGCTACGGCCGGACATGCAGGCCGCCGGTGACCAGGCCGTGCTGGACACCGTGGCGATGGGCGCCGACACCGTGGGCGTCTACGACGTCGTCCAGCCCGGCACCGGGCACGTGCTCGCGATGAGCGTCAACCGCCGCTACGGCTGCGACGGCCCCGAGTGCGAGTCGGTGAACTTCGCGACCGTCCCCACCAAGGGCTCCGGGTCGACCTTCAAGACCTTCGTCGCCGCGGCCGCCCTGGAGATGGGTCTGCCGGCCAGCCACACGATCACCACGAGCGAGCCCTACCGGTCGAAGGTCTACGAGAGCTACGACCCCGAGACCCAGCGCATCGAGCCCTACTCGATCGGCAACGTGGGCAGCTCGTACCCGCGCACGCTGACCATGACGCAGGCGCTCTACATGTCCTCCAACACCTACTTCCTCGCGCTGGAGGACGCACTGGGCCGGATCGAGCCGGCGGTGCGGATGGCCGAGCGGCTGGGCATGACCTTCGACTACTCGGTCACCCAGACGCCGGCGCAGCAGATCATCGACGAGAACCGCCCGTCCTTCGCCTACGGCACCGATGGCGTGAGCCCGCTCGACCTGGCCAACGCCTACGCGACGATCGCCGCCCGCGGGGTCAAGTGCACGCCCACGCCGGTGCTGTCGATCACCACCCCGAACGGCGAGCCGCTCACCGGCGAGGACGGCGAGCCGGTGGTGAAGGGCGACGACTGCGAGCAGGTCATCGAGCCCGGCATCGCCGACACGCTGAACCAGATGATGATCAAGGACGTCGAGCCCGGGAACCGGCTGCAGACCGGCGCCCGGGCCCACATCCCCGGTCACCAGATCGCCGGCAAGACCGGCACGGTGAACGAGCGGGACTCGGTGGCCTTCGTGGGCTCGACGCCGGAGTACACCGCCAGCGTCATGGTGTTCCGCCCGCGGGACACCAACGACGTCGGCAGCTACGGCGGCGGTCTCCCTGCCGGCATCTGGCGGGCCGCGATGGCACCGATCCTGACCAACCAGCCGGCGGCCGAGTTCCCGCCCGCCGATCCCCAGTACGCCGGCCGCGGCGTCGACGCCGCCCCGCAGGGGGCCGGCGTCTCCCGGTCCGGCACCACGTCGAGCCGCTCGGCGGACCGGTCGAGCACGACGGGCACCACGGGAGGCACCACCTCCCCGCCGCCCGT
Source organism: Blastococcus sp. SYSU DS0828 (assembly GCF_054050975.1). Classification (NCBI taxonomy): domain Bacteria; kingdom Bacillati; phylum Actinomycetota; class Actinomycetes; order Geodermatophilales; family Geodermatophilaceae; genus Blastococcus; species Blastococcus sp. SYSU DS0828. Next base: position 189,315 of record NZ_JBJHAK010000002.1, read on the forward strand.
GCAGCCCGAGACGCCGGCACCCCCGCCGGTGGAGCCCCAGGTGGAGCCCCAGGTGCCGCCGCCGGCCGACGCCGGCACGACCGCACCGGAGCCGACCGGGGACCTCCCGACGAACTGACCGGAGCGACGACGAAGGGCCGGACCGAGAGGTCCGGCCCTTCGTCGTTCCCGTCGCGCGAGGCTCAGCCGAGCTGGCGGCGGACCTCGGCGGCGACCCGCGAGCCCTCGGCCCGGCCGGCGACCACGCCGTTCGCCGCGCCCATGACCTTCCCCATGTCCTTCATGCCGGAGGCGCCGGTCCGGGAGATGACGTCGGCGACGATCGCGGCCAGGTCGGCGTCGTCCAGCTGAGCCGGCAGGTAGTCCGCGAGGATCTCGCCCTCGGCCCGCTCGCGGGCGGCCTGCTCGGCGCGACCGGCCGAGCCGAACGCCTCGGCCGCCTCGCGGCGCTTCTTCGCCTCGCGCCGGAGCACGGCCTGCACCTCGTCGTCGGTGAGCTCGCGGGCCTCCTTGCCCGACACCTCCTCGGCGCTGACGGCGGCGAGCACCATGCGCAGCGTGGCGGTGCGCAGCTCGTCACGGGCCTTCATGGCGGTGGTCAGGTCGGCGCGCAGCTGTTCCTTGAGGTCGGGCACGGGTCCAGCCTCGCACGACGCCGCGCCGGGGTGCGCCCGTAGGCTCGGCGGGTGCGCTGGTACACCGCCGTCCCCACCGCCGCCGTCGCCTCGGGCGCGGCCGTGACCGCCTACGCGAGCCTCTACGAACGCACGCGCTGGACGCTGCGCCGGTTCGAGGTGCCCGTGCTGGCCCCGGGCTCGGCGCCGCTGACGATCCTGCAGCTGTCGGACCTGCACATGACCGCCGGGCAGCGGAGCAAGCAGGAGTGGGTCGCGGGCCTCGCCGCCCTCGAGCCCGACCTGGTGATCAACACCGGGGACAACCTCGCGGGGTTCGACGCGGTGCCGCCGACGCTGCGCGCGCTGGACCCGCTGCTGGACCGGCCCGGCGCCTTCGTGCTGGCCAGCAACGACTACTACGCCCCGCGCCCGAAGAACCCGCTCAAGTACTTCAAGCGCGACCACAAGCGGGTGCACGGCGACGAGCTGCCCTGGCGCGACCTGCGCGACGGCATGCGCGAGCGCGGCTGGCTGGACCTCACCAACGCCGCCGGTGAGCTCACCGTGGGCGGGCGGCGGATCGTCTTCGCCGGCGTCGACGATTCCCACCTGAAGCGGGACCGCTACGACCTGGTCGCCGGGCCGGCCGATCGGAGCGCCGACGTGCGGATCGGGCTGGCCCACTCCCCCGAGCCGCGGGTGCTCGACCGCTTCGCCGCGGACGGCTACGACCTGCTGCTGTGCGGTCACACGCACGGCGGCCAGCTGCGGGTGCCGTTCTACGGGGCGCTGGTCACCAACTGCGGCATCGACCGCCACCGGGTGCGCTGGCTGCACCGCTGGGCGGCCCCCACGCCGGAGCACCCGGCCGGCACCTGGCTGCACGTGTCGGCCGGCCTGGGCACCAGCCCCTACGCCCCGGTGCGGTTCGCCTGCCCGCCCGAGGCGACGCTGCTGACCCTCACCGCACGGCCGTCCTGACCCGCCGCCGGGGCGCGCGCAGTGGAGCGTTAGACTCGTCGACGCACCTCGGGGTGTGGCGCAGCTTGGTAGCGCGCGTCGTTCGGGACGACGAGGCCGCAGGTTCAAATCCTGTCACCCCGACCCTCCGCTCAGGGGCCGCCGCAAGGCGGCCCCTGAGTCGTTCCCGGGGCACCGGTCGTTCCCGGGGCGCTGCGAAGATGGTGGCGTGACCGCCGAGCAGACCGTCCCCGCCCTTCCCCCCGAGGTCACCGCCCGCTGGCAGGCCCGGTTCCGCGCACCCCGGGTGTCGCTGCCGGACTGGGCCGAGGAGGCACCGCACCGCAACCTGTACAGCTCCGACGTCAGCGGCGTCGTGGAGCAGTACGCCTGGGACCGGGAGACCGGCACCCACCGCCGGGTCACCGACCGGCCCAACGGCACGCTGATCGCGACGCTGGACCGTGACGGCGACACGATCTGGTGGTTCGCCGACACCGACGGCGACGAGTTCGGCGTCTGGATGACCCAGCCGTTCACCGGCGGCGAGGACACCGTCGCCGTCCCCGAGGTGGGGCCCGCCTACCCGGCGGGACTGGAGATCGGCCGGGACCTGGTGGCCATCGGCCGCAGCACCGACGACGGCAGCGAGCTGTGGCTGGCGCCCACCGGAGGCACGCCGCGGGTGGTCTACCGGCACCCCGACCCCGCCTCGGTGGACGCGCTGACCCGCGACGACGAGCTGCTGGTCATCTCGCACTCCGAGCACGGCGACCCGCGCTACCCCGCGCTGCGGGTGCTCCGCACGGCCGACGACTCGGTGGTCGCGGAGAAGTGGGACGGCGAGGGACGCGGGCTGCACGCGCTGGAGTTCGCCCCGCTCCCCGGTGACCGCCGGCTGCTGGTCGGCCACGAGCGGCGCGGTCGCGAGGAGCTGCTGGTCTGGGACGTCGCCGCCGACACCGAGACGGAGATCGTGCTCGACCTGCCCGGCGACGTGACCGCCGGTTGGTACCCCGACGGCTCCGCGCTGCTGGTGGGCCACGACCACGCCGCCCGCAGCGAGCTGTACCGCTACGACCTCGACTCCGGCGCGCTGGAGAAGCTCGACACCCCGCCCGGCGTCGTCCGCGGCGCCACCGCCCGCCCCGACGGCACGGTGGAGCTGGCGTGGTCGAACTCCGAGCGGCCGCCGGTCATCCGCCGCGCCGACGGCCCCGTCGTCCTCTCGGTCTCCGACGAGGAGCCGCCCGCCGCCTACCCGGTCGAGGACCGCTGGGTCCCCGGCCCGGGCGGCGACGTGCACGCCCTGCTGGTGCGCCCGGCCGGTGAGGGCCCGTTCGCGACGGCGTTCCTGGTGCACGGCGGCCCGGAGGCGGCCGACGACGACTCCTACCGCGCCCGCCGGGCGGCCTACGTCGACGCCGGCTACGCGGTCGTGCACGTGAATTACCGGGGCTCCACGGGCTACGGCTCGGCCTGGCGCGACGCGCTCACGGGGCGCCCGGGGCTCACCGAGCTCGAGGACATCGGGGCGGTCTACGACGCGCTGGTGGCCGAGGGCGTCGTCGACCCGGCCCGCGCGCTCCTCACCGGGGGCTCGTGGGGCGGGTTCCTCACCCTGCTGGGGCTGGGCACCCAGCCGGAGCGCTGGGCGGCCGGGATCGCCGAGGTGCCGGTGGCCGACTACCTCGCGGCGTACGAGGACGAGATGGAGGGCCTGCGGGCCTACGACCGGGCGCTGTTCGGCGGGTCACCGGAGGAGGTGCGCGACGTCTACGTGCGCTCCTCGCCGATCACCTACGTGGACGCCGTCGCCGCGCCGGTGCTGGTGGTGGCCGGCGCGAACGACCCGCGCTGCCCGATCCGGCAGATCGACAACTACCTGGGCGAGCTGGAACGGCTGGGCAAGCCGCACGAGGTCTACCGGTTCGACGCCGGCCACGGGTCGCTGGTCATCGAGGAGACGATCCGGCAGGTCGAGGTCGCGCTCTCCTTCGCCCTGCGGCACGTGCGGCCCTAGCGGTCCCGGCGCCGCCGGCCGGCCACGCGGGGGCGCGGTGGAGCGAGCAGTGCCAGACGGGCGCTCTCCCTCCGCCGCAGGACCGCCCGGCGGAGCCGCCCCCGGCTCCCCCGCGGGTCGCCGGGGGCGTAGGCGTACCAGCCGAACTCCTCGTCCGGCGGGTCCGGCGCCTCCTCGTCGGCGAGCATCCGGGCCCGGAGCGCCGCCAGCACCCGCTCGGCCAGGGGGTCGTCGGTGAGGAGCGCGGACAGCTGTGCCGGGTCCCGCCCCTCGGCGGCCAGCGCGTCGGTCAACCACTCGTACCACCGCGGCCCGAACGCGTGGACGACGGCGTCGCTCAGCAGGGCGTGGGCGGCGTCCACCGTCACCCCGCGCTCGAGCGCCAGGTCCAGCTCGAGCATCCCGCGCAGCGTGTAGAGGTCAGGCCCCGGCCAGGCGTGCTGCGGGGAGGCAGGCAGGTCCGCGGAGTTCACGGGACCATCCTGCCGCCTGGTCGGGCTCCTCCGCGGAGGAGCCCGACCAGGGTCAGCGGGAGGCGGCGATGAGCTCCGCGATCTGGACGGTGTTGAGGGCAGCGCCCTTGCGCAGGTTGTCGTTGCTGACGAAGAGCACCAGCCCGCGGCCGCCGTCCACGCTCTGGTCCTGCCGGATGCGGCCCACGTAGCTGGGGTCGCGGCCGGCGGCCTGCAGCGGGTTCGGGACGTCGGAGAGCTCCACCCCGGGCGCGGCCTGCAGCAGCTCGGTGGCCCGCTCGACGGTCAGCTCGCGCGCGAACTCCACGTTGAGCGAGAGCGAGTGCCCCGTGAACACCGGCACCCGCACGCAGGTACCCGAGACGCGGAGGTCCGGGATGCCGAGGATCTTGCGGCTCTCGTTGCGGAGCTTCTGCTCCTCGTCGGTCTCGAACGAGCCGTCGTCCACGACCGAGCCGGCCATCGGCAGCACGTTGAAGGCGATCGGCGCGACGTACTTCACCGGGTCGGGGAAGGCGACGGCGGTCCCGTCGTGGGTGAGCTCGTCGGCCTTGTCGACGACGGCCTTCGCCTGCCCGTGCAGCTCCTCCACGCCGGCGACCCCGCTGCCGGAGACCGCCTGGTAGGTGCTGGCGACGATGCGGACCAGGCCGGCCTCGTCGTGCAGCGGCTTGAGCACCGGCATCGCGGCCATGGTCGTGCAGTTCGGGTTGGCGATGATCCGGCCGTGCGCCTTCGCGATGTCGCCGGGGTTGACCTCGCTGACGACCAGCGGGATCTCCGGGTCGCGGCGGAACGCCGAGCTGTTGTCGATGACGGTCACGCCGGCCGCGGCGAACCGCGGCGCCTGGGCGCGGGAGGTGGTCGCGCCGGCGGAGAAGATCGCGATGTCCAGCCCGGTCGGGTCGGCGGTCGCGGCGTCCTCGACGGTGATCTCGCCACCGGCCCAGGGCAGGGTGCTGCCGGCCGACCGCGCCGAGGCGAAGAAGCGGAGCTCGGCCAGCGGGAAGTTCCGCTCGGCCAGGATGTCGCGCACGACGCGGCCCACCTGACCTGTCGCGCCCACGATGCCGACCCGCAGGCCGCCGGGGGTGAAGCCACTCATCGTCCGGTCCCTCCGTAGACCACGGCCTGGGCGTCCTCGGTGCCCAGGTCGAACGCATCGTGCACCGCGCGGACGGCGAGGTCGACGTCGGTGTCGCGGCACACCACGGAGATGCGGATCTCCGAGGTGCTGATCAGCTCCAGGTTGACCCCGGCGTCGGCCAGCGCGCCGAAGAACTTGGCGGAGACGCCCGGGTGCGAGCGCATGCCGGCGCCGACCAGGCTCACCTTGCCGATGTGCTGGTCGAAGCTGACGTCGGTGTAGCCGACGGTGTGCTTGACCCGTTCCAGGGCGGCCAGCGCGGCCGGGCCGTCGCTCTTGGGCAGCGTGAAGGAGATGTCGGCGAGCTTGCTGGCCTCGGCCGACACGTTCTGCACGATCATGTCGATGTTGACCTCGGCGTCGGCGAGCACGCGGAAGATCTGCGCCGCCTCACCCGGCCGGTCCGGCACGCCGAACACGGTGATCTTGCCCTCGGAGCGGTCGTGCGCGACGCCGGAGATGATCGCCTGTTCCACGGTGAGGTCCTCCATCGAGCCGGTCACGGTGGTGCCGGGGAGCTGTGAGTAGGAGCTGCGGACGTGCACGGGGATGCCGTAGCGGCGGGCGTACTCGACGCAGCGCAGCATGAGCACCTTCGCCCCGGAGGCGGCGAGCTCGAGCATCTCCTCGTAGGTGATGGTGTCCAGCCGCTTGGCGTTGGGGACGATGCGCGGGTCGGCGGTGAAGACGCCGTCGACGTCGGTGTAGATCTCGCAGACGTCGGCGTTCAGCGCCGCGGCGACGGCGACGGCGGTGGTGTCCGAGCCGCCGCGGCCGAGGGTGGTGATGTCCTTGGTGTCCTGGCTGACGCCCTGGAACCCGGCGACGATGACGACCGAGCCCTCGTCGAGCGCCGACTTCAGGCGGCCGGGCGTGACGTCGATGATGCGCGCCTTGCCGTGGCTGGACGTGGTGATCACGCCGGCCTGCGAGCCGGTGAACGACCGCGCCTCGTAGCCGTGCTCGGAGATCGCGATGGCCAGCAGGGCCATGGAGATCCGCTCGCCGGCGGTGAGCAGCATGTCCAGCTCGCGGCCGGGCGGGGTGTCGGTGATCTGGCTGGCCAGGTCCAGCAGCTCGTCGGTCGTGTCGCCCATCGCGGAGACCACGACGACGACGTCGTCGCCGTTCTTCTTGGCAGCGACGATCCGCTCCGCGACGCGCTTCATGTGCTCGGCGGAGGCGACGGACGAGCCGCCGTACTTCTGGACGACGAGGGCCACGGGTCAGAAGGCTACCGACGCGGTCCACGGGCCGAGCGGTTGCATCTCGTGCGCCCGACCGATGTGATCGCCGGGTGGACGATCCGCACCGGTGGTTGCTCACCTCGGAGGAGCGCCACAACCGCGGTGCCGCCGTGCCGGCCTGGACCGAGGGCAACCTGGTCCGGCCGCTCGTCCACGGCGCGGCGTACTTCGACCGGCTCGTCGAGGTGGTCGAGCAGCTGGGCGAGGGCGACCGCGTCTGGTTCACCGACTGGCGGGGCGACCCCGACGAGCGGCTGCGCCCCGACGGGCCCACCGTCGACGAGCTGTTCAGCGCGGCCGCGCTCCGCGGCGTCGACGTGCGCGGCCTGGTGTGGCGCTCGCACACGGACGCGCTCTCCTACAGCAAGGAGCAGAACCGGTCGCTGGACCGGGAGATCGAGGCCGACGGCGGCCGGGTCGTGCTCGACCAGCGCGTGCGCCGGTTCGGCAGCCACCACCAGAAGGTGGTGATCATCCGGTGCCCCGCGGACCCGTCCCGCGACGTCGCGTTCGCCGGGGGCATCGACCTGTGCCACAGCCGCCGCGACGACGCGCGGCACGACGGGGACCCCCAGGCGGTGGACATGGCCTCCGGCTACGGGCCGACCCCGCCGTGGCACGACGTGCAGGCGGAGATCCGCGGCCCGGCGGTCGCCGTGCTCGAGACCAGCTTCCGTGAGCGGTGGGACGACCCGACCAGCCCCGTGCAGGGAAACCCGATCGCCTACGTCGTCGGCCGGTTCCGCGGGGCCCGGCTGGACCCCGCTCCGCTGCCGCCCGAGCTGCCGCCGCCCCCACCGGCCGGCCCGCACCTGGTGCAGATCCTGCGCACCTACCCCAAGATCCTGCCGCGCTACGACTTCGCCCCCGAGGGTGAGCGCTCGATCGCCCGCGGCTACTCGAAGGCGGTGAAGCGGGCGCGGCGGCTGGTCTACCTCGAGGACCAGTACCTGTGGTCCTCCGAGGTCGCCCAGCTGTTCGCCGACGCCCTCCGGGACAACCCCGACCTCCACCTGGTGGTGGTCGTGCCCCGCATCCCCGACCAGGAGGGCGCGTTCTCGGCGACTCCCCAGACCGTGGGCCGCCGGCAGGCGATCGACCTGTGCGTCCGGGCGGGAGGCCAGGACCGGGTGCACGTCTTCGACGTGGAGAACCACGCCGGGACACCGGTGTACGTGCACGCCAAGGTGTGCGTCGTCGACGACGTGTGGGCCAGCATCGGCAGCGACAACTTCAACCGGCGTTCCTGGACGCACGACAGCGAGCTCTCCACCGCCGTCCTCGACACCACGCTCGACCCCCGCGAGCCGCGGGACCTGGGAGGAACCGGGGACGGCGCCCGCACCTTCGCGCGGGACCTGCGGCTGGAGCTGGCGCGCGAGCACCTGGACCTGGCCGAGGACGGCAGCGACGACGACCTGCTGGTGGATCCGGCGCGCTTCGTCGCCACGCTCGAGGAGCGGGCGGGCGCCCTGGCCGAGTGGCACGAGGGGGGTCGCCGCGGGCCACGTCCACCCGGTCGGCTCCACCCACACCGCCCGGAGGAGCTGCCCTGGCACACCCGGCTGTGGGCGACACCGCTCTACCGGCTGCTGGTCGACCCGGACGGCCGGCCCCTGCGGCTGCGCCTGCGCAAGGAGTTCTGACCGCCGCCTGCGGCTGCGCCCCGCACGTGCGGACGGCACCAGGTGAGCTCCGCGGAACTAGTGCCCTGCCCACCCCTGTGGGCAGGGCACTAGCTTCCACAGGAGCATCTGCCCCGGGCCGCCGGCGCGGGCCACGATCCCCGGCGTGGACGAGGGTGATCGGGCGGAGCTGCTGGCGGGGATGCTCCGCCGCGCCCGCCGGGTGGCGGACCTCTCCCAGCGCGAGATGGCCGCTGCTGCGGGGGTCGCGAAGTCCACGCTGGCCGCGGCCGAGGCGGGCGCACGTGACCTGCCGGTCGGGGCGCTGCTCGGCGTCCTCGCCGTGGCACGGCTCCGGCTGGCGCTCATCGGTGCGGACGGCGCGGAGGTGCTGCCGATGTCCGACCGTGCCATCCGGGACCACGGGGGACGGCGCTTCCCCGCGCACCTCGATCCGCGTCACTCGGACGAGGGGTGGTGGCACGGCTCCGAGCGGTACAGCCGACCGCAGCCCTGGTACACCTTCGACCTCTCACGCAGCGCGCGAGACGGTGAGCGGCGGCTCCGGGGAGTACCCGACGACCACCAGCCGCCCCGGGCCGGCGACTCCCCCGCCGAACGCCGCGCCGCCCGACGAGCGGAGGCGGCGCAGCGACGGCGCGAGGACCTGGAGCGCAGGCGGCTCGCCGGTGAGCTGCCGACGCTGACCGACTTCGCCTGCACGTGCCCGCCGGCCTGCGCGGAGGGCGACGACGGCCTTCGGCCGTTCCACGTCGACGGCTGCCCTTGCCGCTGCGACGTGGACTGATCCGCCAGGCCGTCCCCGGCGGCCGCGACGCGCCGTCCTCCCTGCGACGTGGGCTGACCCGCTGCTACCGTGGGCGCGTGCGCGGCAGCCTCCTGCTTACCCGCCGCGGCGAGGCCCTCTCCTAGGTCGGCTTCCTCGCCGCGGGGTTCCGGCGTCCCCGGCGTCCGCTGACCGCCCCCGGAGCCGTGCGCACTCCGCGCACGCAGCCCGCACCAGGAGCCCTCCCCCATGAGCGAGACCCACCCGCACGTCCGCAACCCCCAGCAGCCGTCCGGCATGCCGATCCAGCGCTACGTCCCCTTCACCCCCGTGGCGCTGCCCGACCGCACCTGGCCGGACACCGTGACGACGCAGGCGCCGCGCTGGTGCGCCGTCGACCTGCGCGACGGCAACCAGGCGCTGATCGACCCGATGACGCCCGACCGCAAGCGCCGGATGTTCGAGCTGCTGGTCCGCATGGGCTACAAGGAGATCGAGGTCGGCTTCCCGGCGGCGAGCCAGACCGACTACGACTTCGTCCGCCAGCTGATCGAGGACGACCTGGTCCCCGACGACGTGACGATCCAGGTGCTCACCCAGGCCCGCGACGAGCTGATCGAGCGCACCTTCGAGTCCCTGCAGGGCGCGAAGCAGGCGATCGTGCACCTCTACAACTCCACGTCCACCCTGCAACGACGGGTCGTGTTCGGCTCCGACCGGGCCGGGATCGTCGACATCGCCGTCCACGGCGCGCAGGTGGTGCGCAAGCTGGCCGAGCAGATGGGCGACACGGACATCCGGTTCGAGTACTCGCCCGAGTCCTTCACCGGCACCGAGCTCGACTTCGCCGTCGAGATCTGCAACGCCGTCACCGATGTCTGGGAGCCGACGCCCGAGCGGCCGACGATCCTCAACCTGCCGGCCACGGTCGAGATGGCCGAGCCCACCGTGTACGCCGACCAGGTCGAGTGGATGCACCGCAACCTGGGCCGGCGCGACTCCGTGGTCCTCAGCCTGCACCCGCACAACGACCGCGGCACCGCCGTCGCCGCCGCCGAGCTCGGCTACCGGGCCGGCGCCGACCGCATCGAGGGCTGCCTGTTCGGCAACGGCGAGCGCACCGGCAACGTCGACCTGGTCACCCTGGGGCTGAACCTGTTCAGCCAGGGCATCGACCCGCAGATCGACTTCTCCGACATCGACGAGATCCGCCGCACCGTCGAGTACTGCAACCAGCTCGGCGTGCACGAGCGCCACCCCTACGGCGGCGACCTGGTCTACACCGCCTTCTCCGGCTCCCACCAGGACGCCATCAACAAGGGCTTCAAGGCCCTGGAGGCCGACGCGCAGGCCGCCGGCGTCCCCGTCGAGCAGCAGACGTGGGCGGTGCCGTACCTGCCGATCGACCCCAAGGACGTCGGCCGCAGCTACGAGGCCGTGATCCGGGTGAACAGCCAGTCCGGCAAGGGCGGCGTCGCCTACATCATGAAGACCGAGAACCACCTGGACCTGCCGCGCCGGCTGCAGATCGAGTTCAGCGCGGTCATCCAGCGGCACACCGACGACGAGGGCGGCGAGGTCACCGCCCAGCAGATGTGGACCGCCTTCAGCAACGAGTACCTGCCCGACCCGGCCGCGCCGTGGGGCCGGTTCTCCCTCAGCGGGCACCGGCACACCGCCTCCGGGGACGGGCAGCTCGACGAGATGGTCGTGGAGCTGGTCGACTCCGGCGTACCGGTGACCGTCGAGGGCCGCGGCAACGGCCCGATCGCGGCGTTCGTCGACGCGCTGCGGACCGTCGACGTCGACGTCCGCGTGCTCGACTACGCCGAGCACGCCATGTCCGCCGGGGGCGACGCGCGCGCCGCCGCCTACGTCGAGTGCGCCGTCGGGGAGCGGGTGCTGTGGGGCGTCGGGATCGACCCGAACATCGTCACCGCCTCGCTGCGGGCCGTCGTCTCCGCGGTCAACCGCGCCCAGCGCTGCTGAAGGTTCCCTTTCCCCCATCCCTCGGAGGCTCGGGCGGGGCCCGGAACGGGACCTGACGGGGCGCGCCGCTCAGCGCGCCCCGTCCTCCCGCTCCTCGCGGCGGCTCTCGGCCAGGGCCCGCCCCGGCTCCTCCGGCGGGGCGTCGGCCGGCTCGTCGCCGCGGTACACCCGGTCCGGCCGCCGCTCGGTGTGCAGCTCGTCGACCAGCAGCAGGTCGCGCCGCACGTGCCGGCGCCGGTAGGCGACGCGGCTGATCATGTGCGCGCTCACCGGTGCCGTGAGCATCTGGAAGACGGCGACCAGCAGGAGCATCCACGTCGCCGACCAGCCCTGCAGCCGGATCGCGCCGCCGATCATGATCAGCAGCACGCCCAGCACCTGCGGCTTCGTGCCGGCGTGCATCCGGGCGAGCACGTCGGGGAAGCGGAGCAGCCCGAGCCCGGCGGTCAGGCACAGGAACGCGCCCAGCAGCACCAGGACGACGGCGATCACGTCGCCCGCGGTCTCGATCCCGTTCACCGCGCCTCCTCCCCGCCCGGGGGCCGGTCGTCCACGTCGAGCCCCTGGGTGCCCAGGCTCGAGTGGATGAGCATGCCGCCGACGTAGCGGGCCACCGAGACCGAGCCGACGAACGCCAGCAGCGACACCACCACGAGCACCGGCACGACCGTGGGGTCCCGATCCAGCGTCGCGTGCACGGCCAGCCCGGCGGCGATGATCACCAGCAGGGTGTCGGTCGCGACCACCCGGTCGAGCAGGGAGGGCCCCAGCGCCAGCCGCACCAGCGCCAGCAGCGCCCCGGTGCCCAGCATCAGGTAGGTGGCCCAGTAGACGGCGGTCACGGCGTCCGCCGCCCGTCGCCGATGCCGAGGGAGCCTGCGCCGGTGGTCACGGCGGTCACCTCGGCGGCGGAGCCGAAGGCGCGCACCACCCGCTCCTCCATGGTGAGCACCGACCTCCGCTGCCGCTCGATGTCGCGCTCGTCCTCCACGTGGAGGATGTGCACCGCCAGCGTCCGCTGCTCCCGATCCATGTCGATGACCATCGAACCGGGCACGAGGGTCAGCGCCTCCGAGATGATGGTGAGCAGCAGGTCGGAGTCCGTGCGCAGCTGCACCCGGATGATCGCGCTGCGGCTGATCCCCCGCGGGCGGATGGTCTGCCACGCCACCTCCGCCCCGGAGGTCACGAGGTCGACGACGAAGGTGCCGACGAAGGCGAGCACCGGCACCGGGCGCACGGTCAGGCCGCCCTCCACCGGCGGCAGGGGCAGCAGCAGGGTCACGGCGAGGGCCAGGACCACCCCGGACAGCAGGTTGGCCCACGACCACGTGCCCCACAGCAGGTTCCAGACCAGCACCAGCCAGACCAGCAGGGGCAGCTGGTGCCGCAGCTGGTAGACCAGGCCCCCGCGGCCGGCCTGGTCCGGGGCGCCGGTCACGGGGCCTCCTCCGCACCGAAGACCGCCTGGACGTAGGGCGCGCGGTCGCGCAGATCGCCGGCCGCGCGGTCGGCCACCGCGTAGAGCGGACCGGCGAGCGCGGTGAGCGCGACCGTCACGGTGACCATCGCCGCGGTCGAGGCGAGCATGACCCGCGGCAGCAGCTGGTCCGGCCGGGCGCGCTCCGGGTCCTCCCCGAGCCCGTCGGTGGCCGGCGTGGTCGCCGTCGCCACCGCCGTGTGCCGCTGCCACGCCGCGCGCCGGGCGGCGGCGCGACCGACCCCCCCGGACGCCACGGAAGCGGACGCGGGCACCGGCGTGGGTTCGACCTCGTCGGTCGGGCCGGGGCCGTCGGCCTGCGCCTCACCGGGCTCCGGTGTCGGGGGCTGGGGCAGCGGCTCCGGGGAGAGCTCCGGCCCGGCGTCGGCCGCCGCGGCCTCGTCGGTGTCCGCGGACGGCTCCTGGGCCCGCGGCCGCCAGAAGGCCCGGCTCCACACCCGCGAGATCGCCACCAGCGTGAGCAGGCTGGCGACCACGCCGGCGGCCACGAGGACCAGCGGCAGCCACCCGCCGTCGGCCACGCCCGCCTCCAGCAGCCCGAGCTTCCCGATGAACCCGGAGAACGGCGGGATCCCGGCGAGGTTCATGGCGGGGACGAAGAAGAGGACGGCGAGCAGCGGCGATGCCTTCGCCAGGCCGCCGAGCCGGTCGACGGCGGTCGCCCCGCCCTGCCGCTCGACCAGCCCGGCGACGAGGAACAGCGTGGTCTGGATGGCGATGTGGTGGACGACGTAGAAGACGGCGCCCGCGAGCCCGGCCCGGGAGGCCAGCGCGATGCCGAACACCATGTAGCCGATGTGGCTGACCAGCGTGAACGACAGGATCCGCCGGATGTCGGCCTGTGCCACCGCACCGAGGATGCCGATCAGCATCGTGGCCAGCGCGGCCCACATGAGCACCGTGTCCAGCCCGCCGCCCGGGAAGAGCAGGGTCTGCGTGCGGATGATCGCGTAGACGCCGACCTTGGTGAGCAGCCCGGCGAAGACGGCGGTGACCGGGGCCGGCGCGGTCGGGTAGCTGTCCGGCAGCCAGGCCGACAGCGGGAACACCGCCGCCTTGATCGAGAAGGCGATCAGCAGCAGCGAGTGGATGAGCAGCTGGGTCCCCTCCGGCAGCTCCCCCAGCCGGCCGGCGAGCTGCGCCATGTTGACGGTGCCGGTGGAGGCGTAGACCAGGGCGATGGCGGCGAGGAACAGCAGCGAGCTCAGCAGGCTGACGACGATGTAGGTGACGCCGGCGCGGATCCGCGGTGCCGATCCGCCCAGGGTCAGCAGGACGTAGCTGGCGGTCAGCAGGATCTCGAAGCCGACGTAGAGGTTGAACAGGTCGCCGGCGAGGAACGCGTTGGCCACGCCCGCCATGAGCACCAGGAACGTCGGGTGGAAGATCGACACCGGCGCCTCCTCGTCGCCGTCGGCCGCGCCCTGGCCGACCGCGAAGACGAGCACGCCCAGGCCCACGGTCGAGGCGACCACGAGCATCAGGGCCGACAGCCGGTCGACGACCAGCACGATGCCCAGCGGCACCTCCCACCCGCCCAGCGAGACGGCCACGGCGCCCTGCTCGTCGGCGAGGACGAGCAGCGCGACCGACACGGCGAGGACCGTGCTGAGCACCAGGATGCTGAGCGTGCGCTGCGCCCGCGGGCGGCCGCCGCCGACCAGCAGGGCCGCCGCCGCGCCGAGCAGCGGCAGCAGCACCGGCAGGGGCGTGAGGACGCCGGTCACCGGCGCCGCCGCCGGGTGGCCGGCAGATCCACGTCGTCGGACGGGATCCCGGCGTAGTGCCGCCGGAGCAGCTCCTCCACGTCGTCCCCCTCGCCGTGCAGGCTGTCGGCGTGCGCGGCCGGCCGGTCCTCCGGCGCGAGGTCGTCGGGGTCGATCTCGTCGGCGTCCGTGCCGGACCGGGCGGCCACCCGCCGGTCCTCCTCGTCGACGCCGACGACCTCCTGGCGCACCAGCCGCCAGGAGCGGTAGATGAGCGCGAGCAGGAAGGCGGCGATGCCGAAGGTGATCACGATCGCGGTGAGGACGAGCGCCTGCGGGAGCGGGTCGCTCATCTCCTCCGGCTCGGCGATCCCCACGATCGGCGCCAGCCCCGCCGGACCACCGCTGGAGAGCAGCAGCAGGTTGGTCGCATTGCCCAGCAGGAGGAAGCCGAGCAGCACGCGGGTCAGGCTGCGGTCGAGCAGCAGGTAGACGCCGGCCGCGTAGAGACCCGCGACGATCACCGGCAGCACCACGGTGGGGGTCATCGGGGGACCACCTCACCGGGGGCGCCGTCGATCGGGTCCCGCTCGTCGGCCTGGCGGTCCAGCTCGGCCCCGAGGCTGCGCAGCACGTCGAGCACCAGCCCCACCACGATCAGGTACACCCCCATGTCGAAGAAGAGCGAGGTGACCAGCTTGACGTCGCCGAGCACCGGCAGCGTCGTCTCGAGGATCGCCGTCTCCAGCACCTCGGCGCCGAGCACCAGCCCCATGGCTCCGGTCCCACCGGCGAACAGCAGGCCGGCGCCCAGCAGCAGACCGGGATCGACCGGCGCCGCCTCGCCCAGCTCGTAGCGGCCGCCGGCCAGGTAGCGCAGCACGAGCGCCAGCCCGGCGACCAGCCCCCCGGCGAAGCCACCACCGGGCTGGTTGTGCCCGCTGAACAGCAGGTAGATGGAGAACACGACGATCGTGTGGAACAGGACCCGGGTGATCACCTCGAGCACCACCGACCGCCGCTCGGGGGCGAGCGCCACCGTCGCCGACAGCCACTGCCGCCGGGGCGCCCGCCGCGACCGCCGGGCGTCCCGCGCCGCCCGCACCGGGTCCAGCCGCTGGACCACGCCGGTGCGCCGCCGGAGGAAGACCAGGCTGGCCACACCGGTGGCGGCCACGACCAGCAGGGAGATCTCGCCGAGGGTGTCCCAGGCGCGGATGTCGACCAAGGTCACGTTGACGACGTTCTGCCCACCGCCGAGCTCGTAGGCCGCCTCCGGGTAGTCGACCGACACCGGCGTGGCGTCGCGGGCGCTGAGCGCCACCGCGCCGACCGCGCCCATGAGCAGCCCCACGCCCACGGCGATCGCACCGCGGACCGCGCGCTCGCCGGGACGGTGCCGCTCGGAGATGTCCTTGGGCAGCTTGCGCAGCACGAGCACGAAGACGACCAGGGTCAGCGTCTCCACGAGGAACTGGGTGAGCGCGAGGTCGGGGGCGCCCTGCAGGGCGAAGAGGACGGCGAGGCCGTAGCCGGTGACGCCCACGGCCAGCACCGCCGACAGCCGCTGGTGGATCCGCAGCGCCATGGCGGCCGCGAGCAGCACCACCGCCCCGACCAGCGCCTGGATGGGGGTGTCCCAGGCCCGCCACTCCCCCGGCCACGGCGCCCGGAACAGCAGCACGGAGCCGGGGAGGGCGAGGACGACGACGAGGATGGTGCCGAGGTAGGCCGGCAGCGAGCCCCGCTGGGTGGTGCCGGTGACCAGCACGGCGAGCCGGTCCAGCGTCTGCATGGTGTTCCAGTAGCCCTCGTCGGCCGATGCGCCCACGGCCCGCCGCTGCTGGAAGCGGAACACCGCCGAGCGCGCGGCGAACAGGGCGGCGCCGCCGAGCAGGGTGAGGGCCGACAGCGCCAGCGCCGGCTGCCAGCCGTGCCACAGCGCCAGCTTCTCGGCCTCCTCGGCCACCAGCGGCAGCCCGTCGGCGTACCCGGCGACCAGCGGCTCCAGCAACGGGCTGGCCGGCCCGGCGGCCAGCCCGGTCAGCGCCAGCAGGGCGGGGGCCAGCAGGAACAGCGGGGTGGGCGGGTGGACCAGCTCCGCGGGGGCGGTGGCCGGCAGCCCGGGCTTGCGGGCGAAGGCGCCCCAGAGGAAGCGGAAGGTGTAGGCCGCGGTGAGCACCGAGCCGAGGACCAGGCCGACGAGGACGACGACGGCCGCCGTGCGGTCGGGCAGCCCGCCGTCCCACAGCGCGCTGAACGCCGCCTCCTTGCCCACGAAGCCGAGCAGCGGCGGGACGCCGGCCATGCTCAGCGCGGCCAGCGTGCCGATGACCGCCACCACGGGCAGCCGCCGGCCCAGCCCGGACAGCCGGCGCAGGTCGCGGGTGCCGGTGGCGTGGTCGACGACCCCGACGGTGAGGAAGAGCGTCGACTTGAACAGGGCGTGCGCCAGGGTCATCGCCAGGCCCGCGGCCGCCAGCTCGCGGCTGCCGGCGCCCACGAGCGTCATGAGGAAGCCCAGCTGGCTCACCGTGCCGAAGGCGAGCAGCAGCTTGAGGTCGTTCTGCCGCAGCGACCGGTAACCGCCGACGAGCATGGTGGCCAGGCCCAGCCCCAGCACCACCGGGCGCCAGCCGGGCACCTCGGCGAACCCGGGCGCCAGCCGGGCCACCAGGTAGATCCCGGCCTTCACCATCGCGGCCGCGTGCAGGTAGGCGCTGACCGGGGTGGGCGCCTCCATCGCGGCGGGCAGCCAGAAGTGGAACGGGATCATCGCCGACTTGGTCACCGCGCCGACGACGACCAGCATCGTCCCGGCCACCAGCAGCGGGCCGCTCCCCGGGTCGGCGACGACCTCCGAGAGCAGGTAGCTGCCGCTGGTCTCGCCGAGCATGATCAGCCCGACCAGCATCGCCAGCCCGCCCGCGGTGGTGAGGATCAGCGCCTGGCCGGCCGCCCGGCGCGCGGCGAGCTTCGTCCCCGAGCCACCGATCAGCAGGTAGGAGAAGACGGTGGTGAGCTCCCAGAACACGTAGAGCAGCAGCAGGTCGTCGGCCACCACCAGGCCCAGCATGGAGCCGGCGAAGGCGGTGAGCGTGCCGGCGAACCGCCCCGTCCCCTCGTCCCGGGGCTCGAAGTAGCGGGCGCAGTAGAGCATGACCAGCGCGCCCACCCCGGTGACCAGCAGCGCGAACACCAGCGCCAGGGCGTCCAGCCGCAGGGCGATGTCGAGGCGCAGGGTGGGCACCCACGGGACGGTCTCGGTGACCTCACCGCCGTCGGTGACCCGCCCCAGCTGCGCGAGCACCCAGCCGAACCCCACCGCCGGTACGAGCGCGAGGGCGAGGAACGCCTGCCGGCCCCACCAGCGCACCAGCACGGGTGCGGCCACCGCGGCGACCAGGTGGAGGAGCAGGAGCGCGAGCACGGGTCTCCGGGAGTCAGGGGCTGCTCGGACACCACTGACGTCGGAGGACGGCCGGCGGTGAGCCGCAGTTTATCGGCGGGACCGGCTCATCCGCCCGGCGTGACCAGCCCGCTCTCGTAGGCGAACGCCACAGCCTGCACCCGGTCGCGCAACCCGAGCTTGAGCAGCAGCCGGCTGACGTGCGTCTTGACCGTCGCCTCGCCGAGGTGCAGGCGGGCAGCGATCTCGGCGTTGGAGAGCCCGGCCGCGACGAGCGCCAGGACGTCGGTCTCCCGGTCGGTCAGCGTGCGCAGCGCGTTCGCCCGGGCCGGGTCGGGTGCGGGCGCCGCGGCGAAGGACTCGATCACCCGCAGCGTCACCGCCGGGTCGAGCAACCCCTGCCCGGCGGCGACGGTGCGCACGGCGGCGACCAGGTCCTCGGGCGGGGCGACCTTGAGCAGGAAGCCGCTGACACCGGCACGCAGCGCGGCTGCCACGTACTCGTCCTCGTCGAAGGTGGTGAGCACGACGACGCGGGTGGGCAGGTCGGCGCCGAGGATGCGGCGGGCCGCCTCGAGCCCGTCCATGCCGGGCATGCGGACGTCGAGCAGGACGACGTCGGGCCGCAGCCGGGTGACCGCGCGGACGCCCTCGGCGCCGTCGGCGGCCTCCCCGACGACCTCGATGTCGGGCTCGGCGGCGAGCACCATCCGCAACCCGGTGCGCACCATCGCCTGGTCGTCGACCAGCACCACGCGGATCGTCACGCGGTCACCGCGACGGGCACCGGAAAGGTGGCCCGGACCCGGTAGCCACCGCCGCGCACCGGCCCGACCTCGAGCGTGCCGCCGGCCACCGCCACCCGCTCGCGCATGTGCAGCTGGCCGTGCCCTCCCGCCGCGGGGCCGCCGCCGGCGCGGGGCGCCGGCACGGTGGGGCGCCCGTCGTCGGTGACGCTGACGCCCACCCGGTCGCCGGCCCAGTCGACCCGCACGCAGGTGGCCGCGGCCCCCGCGTGCCGGACGACGTTGGACAGCGCCTCCTGCACCACACGGACGGCCGAGACGTCGACCAGCTGCGGCAGCTCCACCGGTTGCCCGGTCACGGTCAGCTCGACCGGCATCCCTCCGGCGCGCAGCTCGTCGAGCACCTCGTCCAGCCGGGACAGCGAGGGCTGCGGCGCGGGGTCGCCACCCGCCTGTTCCCGCAGGATGCCGACGACGCGCCGCATCTCCTCGACCGCCTCGCGCCCCAGCCGCTCCAGCCCGAGCAGCACGTCCTGCGCCTCGGGGTGGTCGGGCAGCAGCCGGCGCAGGCCGCCCATCTGGAGCACCATGACGCTCACCGAGTGGGCGACCGAGTCGTGCACCTCCCGGGCGATGCGGGCCCGCTCGGCGACGACGGCGGAGGCGGCGACCGCCTCCTGCTGCTCGGCCAGCCGCGCCGCCAGCACCTGGAGCTCGACCGACCGGGCCCGCGTCTGGCGGACCAGCAGCCCGACGCACCAGGCGCTGCCGAGGATCAGCGAGTAGAAGATCGCCTCCCACGGGGACGCCGCGACCACGACGACGCCGAGCACCATGCAGACGGCCGCGGCGCCGGCGGTGGCCAGGAGGCTGCGGCGCAGCGGCAGCACCGCGGCGGCGTGCCCCACCAGCAACCCCATGCCGATGAGCTGCGCGCCGCCGGGTCCGGGGAGCCCCATCGCGAGGTTGCCGGCGACGGTGGTGGCCCCCAGCACCGCGGCGGCCGCCGGCCACCGGGGGCTCAGCGCCAGCAGGGCACCGACGGCGACGCCGGGCAGCGCCGTGCCCATCCCCCAGCGGCCGGCGTAGTCGGTGTCGATCGCCGACTCCGCCAGCGCCATGAGCGCGATGCCCAGGCCCACGGCGACCCACAGCATGCGGCCGCGGGGCAGGAGGGCGGGCGACCAGGACGGCATGGCAGCACGGTAGGGGCCGCGCGGAGCCGGGGGCATCCCCCGCGCGGCCGAACGGTGGGCCGCAGCGTTCCCCCGCAGGGCGGAGCCAGGTCGGTCCGTCGCGGTGGACGCGAGGCGCTGCCCGCCGTCCCTAGCTTCTCCGGCCATGACGACCGAACTGCGCAGCCCCTCGGCTGCGACCCCGCCCACCGCCCCGACGCCCCGGAGCGCCGGCTCGCTGCTGCTGCCGATCGCCGGCGGCGCGCTGATCGTCGGTCAGCTCCTCTTCGTCGCGGGCATGGCCACCTCGCCACCGCAGGACTCGATGGCCGACGCCGACTACATCGCCTCGCTCGCCCGCGACGAGGGGCAGACGACGCTCTCGGCGCTGCTGCTGCACTACGGCAACCTCCTCAGCGGGCTGGCCTGGCTCGCCGCCCCGGCCCTCGTCCGCGGCGTGCGCGGGCGCATCCCGACCGTCGTCGGCGCGCTCATGGCGGCCTTGGGGCTGGTCACCGTGGCCGGCAACGTGCTGTTCGACTTCTGGGTCGGGGCGGTGGGCCGGCTCCTCGACGCCGGGCCGGCCGAGGCGGTCTTCGCCGACGTGCACTCCTCGACCGGCATGGCGATCGTCGGCACGGTGACCATGCTGGGGTTGCTCGGCCCGCTGGTGGCGACGATCGGGCTGGCCCGGGCCGGCGTCGTCGGCTGGTGGCTGCTCGCCCCGGCGGTCGCCGGGCTGGCGCTCGCGATGGTGCTGACGTTCTCGCCGCTGCTGTTCGCCGGGCTGATGCTGCTCGGCGCGGTGCCGGCGTTCGTGGTCGGGCTGCGGCTGCTCCAGCGGAACCGTGCCGAAGCGGCCGCCGCCGCCTGATGTTGATCAGGTGACCTGATCAACAGGGGTCCTGGCTCACTGTCGACGGTGCGCCAGGACCCCGTGTGCTGAGCCAGGACGCCGGAGCGGGCCGGCCGCGCGGCGCTCAGCCCTCGGCGGTCTCCGAGGCGACCAGCCAGGCCTCCTCGACCTGCTCCTTCTCGGCCTGCACCGCCTTGAGCTGGGTGTCCAGCTCGGCGGCCTTGGCGTAGTCCGCGGCGGCCGCGGCCAGCTGCTCGTGCAGCCTCTTCTCGTCGGCGTCCAGCTTGAGCATCCGCCGCTCCAGCTTGGCGGCCTCCTTCTTCGCCGCCCGGGCCTCGGCCGCCGACACCGCCGGGGCCGACGTCGACGGGGCGCCCACCGGACGGGCGCCGTCGTCCCCGGCCGCCGTGGTGAGCGGGGCGCCGCCGGCCGCGCGGCGGCGCAGGTACTCCTCGACCCCGCCGGGCAGCTCGGCCAGCGACCCGTCGCCGAGCAGCGCCACGACCTTGTCGCACACCCGGTCGACGAAGTAGCGGTCGTGGCTGACCACCAGCACGGTGCCGGGGAAGCTGTCGAGCAGGTCCTCCAGCGCCGTCAGGGTGTCGATGTCCAGGTCATTGGTGGGCTCGTCGAGGATCAGCACGTTCGGCTCGGCCATCAGCAGGCGCAGCAGCTGCAGCCGCCGCCGCTCGCCGCCGGAGAGGTCGCCGACCGGCGTCCACTGCCGGTTCGCCATGAAGCCGAACCGCTCGGCGAGCGACGAGGCGGAGATCTCCTGGTTGCCGATCCGGGCGACGCGGGCGACCTCCTGCACCGCCTCCACCACCCGCAGCGTGCGCGGCAGCTCGGTGACGTGCTGCGACAGGTACGCCGGCGCCACCGTCTGGCCGACCACCACGCGCCCGGCGTCGGGCTCGGTCTCGCCCACGAGGAGCCTGAGCAGCGACGTCTTGCCCGCGCCGTTGACCCCGACGATGCCGATCCGGTCGCCCGGGCCGACGTGCCAGGTCAGATCCTTGAAGAGGGTGCGCGGACCGTCCTCGGTGGGGACGGCGTAGTCGACGTCCTCCACGTCGTAGACGGTCTTGCCCAGGCGCCGGGCAGCGAAGCCCTGCAGCGCCATCGAGTCCCGCGGCGGCGGCTCGTCGGCGATGAGCGCCTGGGCCGCCTCGATGCGGAACCGCGGCTTGCTGGTGCGGGCCGGCGGGCCGCGCCGCAGCCAGGCCAGCTCCTTGCGGACCAGGTTCAGCCGGCGCTCCTCGGTGACCGAGGCGATCCGCGCCCGCTCCGCCCGCGCCAGCGTGTACGCCGAGTAGCCGCCGTCGTAGGAGTGCACGTTCGCGTCGGCGACCTCCCACGTGGTCGTGCAGACCTCGTCGAGGAACCACCGGTCGTGGGTGACCACGACCAGGCCACCGGTGCGCTGCTTCACGTACTCGGCGAGCCAGGCCACCCCCTCGACGTCGAGGTGGTTGGTGGGCTCGTCGAGCACCAGCAGGTCCAGCGGCCGGATGAGCTGGGCGGCCAGCGCCACCCGCCGGCGCTCGCCACCGGACATGGGGGCGACCGGCGCGTCGAGGCCCAGCCGGTCGAGCTCCAGGCCGGTGAGCACCGAGCGGACGGCCGGGTCGCCGGCCCACTCGTGCTCGGCGGCGAACATCGACGACGGCAGCACGACGTCGCGCACCGTCGCCCCCGGCGGGAGGGTGCCGGACTGGTCGAGCACCCCCATCGCGATGTCCCCGCGGCGGGTGACCCGGCCGGAGTCCGGGTCGTCGGCACCGGTGATCAGCGACAGCAGCGTGCTCTTGCCGCCGCCGTTGCGGCCGACGATCCCGATCCGCTCGCCGGCGGCGACGCCGAGGGAGACGTCGTCGAGCACCACGGTGGTGCCGTGGGCCTTGTGCACCCGCTCGAGGTTGACCAGGTTGAGGGGCGCGCTCATCGGCTGCTCGCAGAAGTCATGGGCCCTCAGTATCCGACGGTCGCCTCCCCGGGGGCCACGGTGGTGCCCGCGACGGTCGACCGGGGCAGCCGCAGGCAGCCGAGGAGGCCGAGCGCCACGACGCCGGCGACGACGAGGAAACCGGTCCCGGTGCTCGTCGCGGCGGCCAGCGGCGGGACGGTGAGGTTGCCGGCGATCCCGCCGAGCGCCAGCGCCAGCGACATCGCCGAGACGGCGGTGGCCCGGTGCGCGGCGTCGACCCGCGTGTGCAGGACCGCGGCGAGCAGCGGCCAGACGGAGCCGTGCGAGAGGTAGTACAGGGCGAAGCCGGCGGCGGCCGGCACCAGCGTGTCGGGCCCCGCAACCAGGGCGAGCGACAGGCCCCCGACGGCGAACAGCGCGGCGCAGGCGGCCGGGGTGGAGCCGCGGAGCAGCCGCCGCAGGGCCGGCGCGAGCACCGCCCCCACCGCGGAGGCTGCGAACGAGATCGCCAGGACCACGCCGTACACCGCGGCGCCGCCGTCCCGGCCGCCGGTCAGCTCGGCGAACCGGACCGGACCCAGCAGCTCGCACACGACCAGCCCGGCGCCGGTGACGGCGGTCAGCGCCAGGACCCGCCGCAGGGTGCGGTCGCCCACCGACACCCGCACCGACTCCCCCACGGTCGCCGGCACCGCACGCACCCCGGCGGCCAGCGCGCCGAGGACGCTCCCCTCGCGCGGTGGCCGGTGCTCGGTCAGCAGCCACAGCACCGCGCCGACGAACGCGACGTCGAGGACGGCGGCCCCCAGATAGGAGAGCGCGAGCCCCTCGGCACCGCCACCGCCGAGCAGCACCGGGAGGAACCCGCCGACGACCGCGCCGACGGCGAGGCTCGCCCCGTCGGCCGCCGAGTGCTGGGCCAGGCCCGGGGCGACGTCGGCGCCCGGCTCCAGCCGGTGCACCGTGTCCACGTACCACGCCTCGAGCGGGCCGGAGTCCAGCACGCGGCCCACCCCGAGGGCGACGACCCCGGCCAGGAACCCGGCGAACGACGTCGCCGTCGCGATCAGCAGGCACGAGGCGATGTGCAGGACGGCGCCGGCCACGATGACGGGACGGCGGCCGAGCACGTCGGCCAGCCCGCCGGTGGGGAGCTCCAGGACCACGACCAGCACGCCGTGCACGGTGAACAGCACGCCGATCTCGGCGAGCGAGAGCCCCCGTGCCTGGGCGAGCAGGACGGTGATCGGCGTCGTGAGCCCGACCGGCAGCCAGCGCAGGGCGGTCAGGCCGACGAGCCGCCGGGTGGCGGAGCGGACGGTCTGCGGCGCGCTCACGTCGGCCACTCCCGCAGCGGGACCAGGTCGAGCAGCACGCAGACCTGCTCGGTGCCCTCCGCCGGCGGCGCGTCGCCAGGGTGCTCGGCCATCCAGCGCCGGAGCGTGGCGTGCAGCTCGCCGATCAGCTCCCGCGCCTGGTCGGGGCTCAGCCGGAGCCCGTAGTCGTTCAGCGTGGCGGCGTCGGTCCAGCCGGGGTCGAGCTGCTCCTTCTGCTCGAACCAGGCGTCGAGCACGCGGGCGTGCTGGTCGATCTGCAGCCGGCTCATCTCGTCCTGCACCTCGGCCCCGCCCTCCTGCGGGACGAGCTCCCCGGCCTGCCAGCTGGTCATCCGGTGCCGGGCCCGCCACCACCGCTCGCGCGCCGTCCCCTGGCCCTCGACCTCCTCCACGAAGCCGTAGGCCGCCAGCTGGCGCAGGTGGTAGCTGGTCGATCCGCTGCTCTCCCCCACGGCCCGCGCCAGGCCGCTCGCCGTCGCGGGGCCGTGCACCCGGAGCCGGCCGAGCAGCCGGCTGCGCAGCGGGTGCGCCAGTGCACGCAGGGCGCGCACGTCGGTCACCTGGACGGCCGACTCCAGCGGCGGGGGCACCTCGGTCACGAGGACAGGCTAGGAGTGCGAAGACATCTTTGCAAAGGTTTCTTTGCGCTCAGGACGGGCCAGATCTGCACACTGGCGACCATCAGCCGGCGTCGAGGGGGTCACTTCGCAGATCTCGCGCGGGAGAAGGGGGAAGACAACGGCCGGGCCCGGGGTTACGCTCGCCACTAGTTGAGCCCTCAACCAAGGAGGCCGGCATGCCTGCCGTGACCGTCGAGGACACCACCACCCTGCCGCGGGTCCCGCTCCCCGCACCCCGCACGGTGCGCCGCCGCACCCGGTCGGTGACGACCGCCCCGTCGGGCTTCGAGGGCGAGGGCTTCCCCGTGCGCCGCGCCTTCGCCGGCGTCGACCTGCGCGCGCTGGACCCCTTCCTCCACATGGACCAGATGGGCGAGGTGGAGTACGCCCCCGGTGAGCCGAAGGGCACCAGCTGGCACCCCCACCGCGGCTTCGAGACCGTCACCTACCTCCTCGACGGCACCTTCGAGCACGCCGACTCCCACGGCGGCGGCGGCACGATCAGCAACGGCGACACCCAGTGGATGACCGCCGGCGGCGGCGTCCTGCACATCGAGCGCCCGCCGGAGCAGCTGGTGGTCAGCGGTGGCCTGTTCCACGGCCTGCAGCTGTGGGTGAACCTGCCTCGGGCGCAGAAGTGGGTCGAGCCGCGCTACCAGGACCTGCGCGCGAAGGAGTCGGTCCTGCTCGCCAGCCCGGACGCCGGCGCCCTGCTGCGGGTGATCGCCGGCGAGGTGGGCGGGCACACCGGCCCCGGTTCGACGTACACCCCGATGGCGATGGTGCACGCGACCGTCTCCCCCGGCGCGACGCTGGACCTGCCCTGGCGGCCGGACTTCAACGCGCTGGTCTACGTGCTCTCCGGCGCCGGCTCCGTGGGGATCGACGGCGCCCCGGTGCGCACCGGCCAGCTCGCGGTGCTCGGCCCCGGGGACACCGTGACCGTGCGCGGGGCGGTGAACCAGGAGTCGCGGACGCCGGCCCTGGACGTGGTGGTCCTCGGCGGGCGGCCGATCAACGAGCCGATCGCCATGTACGGGCCGTTCGTGATGAACACCCGGCAGGAGGTGGCCGACGCGTTCGCCGACTTCTCCGCCGGCCGGCTCGGATCGATCCCGGCGCAGCGAATCGAGGGACCGGTTCCCCACGGCGACGTCCGGGGTGACACTGCCGGGGACGACGAGCGGTAGGAGCCACGCCATGAGCAACCTGGAACCGCGCCCGCCCGCTCGCGGGCTGGGCGGGCTGGCGGGCACCACCGCCGGCCCCGCCCTGGACCTGCTGCCGGGCAAGGAGGTGCTGCTCGGCGAGAGCACCCGCGTGCGCCGCCTCCTGCCCACGCTCGGCCGGCGGATGGTCGGCGCCTGGGTCTTCGTCGACCACTACGGCCCCGACGACATCACCTCGTCCCCCGGCATGCAGGTGCCGCCGCACCCGCACACCGGGCTGCAGACCGTGTCGTGGCTGCTCGACGGCGAGGTGCACCACCGCGACTCGCTCGGCAGCGACGTGCGGTTCCGCCCCGGGGAGCTGGCGCTCATGACGGCCGGGCACGGGATCGCCCACTCCGAGCAGTCGCCGGCGACCCACCCGCGGTACCTGCACGGGGCCCAGCTGTGGGTGGCCCTGCCGGAGGCCGACCGTGAGGTCGCCCCGCACTTCGAGCACCACGGCGTCCTGCCCGGCTTCAGCTCCGACGGGCTCACCGCCACGGTGCTCATGGGCGGCTTCGGCGGGGTGACGTCGCCGGGGCGGACCTACACCCCGCTGGTCGGCGTCGACCTGGAGCTCGCCGCCGGCGCCGACGTGGAGCTCCCGCTGGAGGCCGACTTCGAGTACGGGCTCCTGGCGTCAGCGGGGTCGGTCACGGTGGATGACGTCGTCCTCGAGCCTGGCGCGATGCTGTACCTGGGCACCGGCCGCACGGCGCTGCGGGTGCGGGCAGGGGCGGCGTCCCGGTTGCTGCTGCTCGGCGGGGAGCCGTTCGAGGAACGCCTGGTGATGTGGTGGAACTTCATCGGCCGCTCGGGCGAGGAGGTCGCCGAGTACGCCGAGCAGTGGAACGCCGAGTCGCGGCGCTTCGGCACCGTCGTCGGTTACGACGGCGACCGGCTGGAGGCGCCGCCGCTACCCCCGGTCGCGCTCCGGCCGCGCGGCCGGGTCCGCTGAGGCAGGCTTCGGGCATGAGCGACCCCACCCGGCCGGACCCTCGGCTGCTGCAGTTCGTCGCCGAGCAGCGCTGGGGCGTGCTCGCCACGATCAAGCGCGACGGCCGACCGCAGCTGTCCAACGTCGGCTACGCCTGGGACGACGGCCTGATCCGCGTCTCGGTGACCGCCGACCGCGCGAAGACCCGCAACCTGCAGCGCGACCCGCGGGTGACGCTGCACGTGGCGTCGAAGGACTTCTGGACCTGGGTCGCCGTCGAGGGCACCGCCGAGCTCACCCCGGTCGCGCAGGAGCCGCACGACCCCACCGTCGAGGAGCTGATCGCCTACTACCGCGGCGTCTCCGGCGAGCACGAGAACTGGGACGAGTACCGGGCGGCGATGGTCGCCGACCGGCGGCTGGTCGTCCGGTTCCGGCCCGAGCACGCGTACGGGCAGCTGCCGGGCTGAGCCCGGCGCCGCTGGTGCGCCCCGTTCGCACCGGCCGCCGGGCGGAGCTCAGCCGGCCGGCACCTGCATGACGGAGAACGACGCGCCCCACGGGTCCGCGACGACCGCGAAGCGGCCGTACTCGGTGTCCTCGGCCGGGAGGAGCACCTTCCCGCCCGCGGCGGTCACCGCGGCGACCGCGGCGTCGGTCGAGGCCACCGCGAAGCAGGTCGACCAGCCCTTGGGCGCACCGGGGACCACGCCGCCGAGCCCGCCCAGCGGGTCACCACCGGTGGCGAAGGTCGTGTAGCCCTCCGCGCCCGGGATCTCCTCGAACCGGAACCCGAAGACGGCGGTGTAGAACTCCCGGGCCGCCGCCGGGTCGTCGACCGCCGCCTCGTTCCAGACCAGCGAGCCCGGTTCGTTGTACCGCTGCACGCCGGGGTGCTCGCCGGCCTGCCACAGGCCGAACGGGTGGCCCTGCGGGTCGAGGGCGATGACCATCGTGCCCATCGGCCCGACCGCCATCGGCTCCACCACGACCGTGCCACCGGCCTCCCGGATCCGGGTGACCGTGGCGGCCGCGTCGTCCGTCGCGAAGTACGTGGTCCAGCGGGGCGGGGCGCCCCCGTCCGTCTGCGGTCCGAGGCCGGCCACCGCCCGCCCGTCCTTCTGGGCGTCCAGGTAGCCGCCGAACTCGGGCTCGCCGCCGGTGTACTCCCAGCCGAGCAGCGCGGCGTAGAACTCCTTCGCCGCCGCCAGGTCGGCGGCGCCGTAGTCCACCCAGCACGGCGTCCCGGCCGGCCAGGGGGTGTCTCGCGTGGGCATGGTTGCCTCCTCCGGTTGTGGGGGAGGTCACCGTCCCACCGGAGTACGACGGTTCGGGGCTAGAACGTCCCGCCCCCGCCGCGGCCGCCGCCGCCGAACGAGCCGCCCCCACCGAGACCGCCGCCGCCGAACGACCCTCCCCCGCCGCGGCCGCCGAACCCGCCGCCGCCGAAGCCCCCACCACCGAAGCCGCCGCCGAACCCGCCGCCGTGGCCGCGTCCGCCGCCCAGCAGGATGCCGCCCAGCACGAGGCTGCCGAGGTCCACGCCACCGCGGCGGTACCCGCCCCCGTAGCCGCCGCCGAACCCACCGGGTCCGTACCCGGAATTCCACCGGTCGACGTCGTCCTGCGCCAGGTCGAGGGCGTGCTGGGCCAGCATGCCCGCCTGGTGGGCCTCCCGCAGCGCGCTCACCGGGTCGGTCCCGCCCAGGTCGACGGCTGCCTCCAGGTGCCGCCGCGCCTCGGCGAGCCGGGTGCGCGCCTGGGGACCGACCGCCCCACGGCGGGTGTCGATGAAGTCCGCGGCCGCGGCGACCGCCGAGCGCGCGTTGAGCAGCGACTGCTCCAGCGCCGCCGCGGCCCGGCGGGCCTGGGTCTGCGCGTCGCGGGCCGCCGCGAGCGCCTCCTCGAGCGCGGTGTCGGCGTCCTCGAGCTGCCGGAGCGCGGCCAGCGGGTCACCCGGGGTGCCGTCGGCCGGGTGCAGGGCGGTATCGCAGGCCGCGAGCGCCGACTCGGCGCGGGCGATCTGCGGCTCCAGGCCCGTGCGGTCCCCGGCGGCAACCAGCGCCCGGGCCTCGGCCAGGTCCTTCTCGGTCTCCGCGCGGGCGGCCGCGACCCGGCCGGCGGCGGCGTCGAGGTCGGCGGCGAGCCGGCCGACGGCGTCCAGCAGCGTGCCCGTCTGCGCCGCGGCGTCCTCGGCCGCGCGGATGTCGCCGACGGCGTCGCCGCTGCGCCCCTCGGCCAGCGCCGCCCGCGCCTCCCGGACCTCCTGCTCGGCGGCGGCCAGCCGCGCCCGGGCCTGCTCCACGTTGTCCGCCACGGGAGCGGATGCGGTCGCCGCGTACCGGCTCCGGAGCGCGGCCAGCCGCTGCTCCTCCTGCGGGATCCGGTCGCCCAGCCCGGCCAGCCGCGGCTCCAGCGCGTCCAGCACCTGCGGCGCGTTGTGCTCGAGGTCGCGCAGCCGCTGGAAGGCCTCGCTCTGCTCGTCGAGCCGGGCGCCGGCGGCGCCGGTGAGCGCCAGGATCTCGGCCAGCATCCGGCGGGTGGTGGGCTCGTCCTCCGGGATGTCGTCGTCGAGCTCCTGGCGCAGCGTGAAGGCCCGGGAGAGCTCCTTCCTGGACTGCGCCAGCGCGGCGTCGAAGCCGGCGACGGCATCCTCGCCGTACTGCGACCGGGCGAAGTCGAGGTCCAGCTGCGAGGTCTTCACGGCCTCGTCGAGGTCCAGCAGCGCCTCGCTGGCGCGGCCCTGCAGCTGGTCGGTGGGCACGCCCTCGTACGGATCCGGCTCCCGCCGCCGACCGGGCGGCAGAGCGGTGCCGCTCCGGTTCCGGCGCGAGCGGCTGAGCAGGTAGGCGCCGCCCCCGACGACCGCGAGGCCGCCGAGCACCAGCAGCGGCCCCACCCCGCCGGAGCCGCCGTCGGCGGACCCGGTCGGCTCCTCCGCGGCCGCGCCGCCGTCGCGCAGCAGATCCGCGAACGCCGCCACGCCGCCGGCCCAGTCGCCCTCGCCGAACTGCGGGGCGACCCGCTCGTCGGTCAGCGAGTCGAATTCGGCGCCGGTCACCGGGAAGTCGGCCGGCCGCACCGTGCCGTACTGCCCGTCGTCGACGGCGACGGCCAGCAGCGCGTCCTCCTCGCCGAGTTGGGTCAGCTCGGCCGTGGCCTGGGCCCACTCCTCCTGGTCCGCGCCGTCGAAGCTGGACACGAACACCACGTAGAGGTCGGTCCGGGTGTCGGCGCGCAGGTCGTCGACGACGTCCTGCACCCGCCCGGTGCCACCCTGGAGGACGCCGACCTCGTCGACGACCTGGTCGGGCAGCCGGAACGGCGGCACCGCGTACGCCGGCCCGCCGGTGAGCAGGAGGACGGCGAGCACCCCCAGGACGACGCACAGCCGGCGCACGGAGACCTCCTGGACGGGTGAAGGGGAACCCGGACGACCCTACCGACGGCCGAGGGGTCCGGCCCGACCGCCGTGGGTAGGACTCCTCCGCCGCCGACCCGCCGTGCCGAGGAGACCCGCGTGCCCGAGCCCGACTCCGTCCCCGCCGCCGATCTGCCGCCCCGCACGGTCCGCCGCGCCGGCGGCTGGGCCGTGGGCAACCGGGGGGACGACGAGTACTTCGCCGTCTCCCGGCGGTGCCGCCACCAGCTGGCCGACCTCGCCGAGGGCAGCGTCGACGCCCACGGGTGCCTGGTCTGCCCGTGGCACGGCAGCCGCTACGACGTGCGCACCGGCGAGATGGTGCAGGGGCCGCGCGGCTTCCTCGGCTACCACGGGCCGACGCCGGTCTACACCCAGCTGGTGCGGTTGCTGGGGTCGGTGGCCCGGCTGCGCGTGCGCCGGGCGGTCCGCCGCGGCAACGACGTCGTGGTGACCGACTGAGGCATAGGAAGGTTTTCGTGCGTATCCGGGTGCGAGAACGCACGCAAAGCTTCCTATGCCCGGGGGGCAGGGTCAGCCCTGCTCCTGACGGGGCAGCGGCTCGTCCCGCCCGAGGAAGGGGGTGGGGTCGTCGTCGCCGCGACGGGCCGGCCCCGGACGGGCGGCCGCGGCTGCGTGCAGCGCTTCCTCCGGCGACCGCGGCCGCAGCACGCCGTCGCGGATCTCCTCCGCCCAGTGGCAGCTGACCAGCCGCCCCGGCGCCAGCTCGCGCAGCGCGGGCACCTCGTCGTCGCACCGCGTCTCCTGCCGCCACGGGCAGCGGGTGTGGAACCGGCAGCCGCTGGGCGGGTTCGCCGGCGACGGCAGGTCACCCGCCAGCAGGATCCGCTCCCGCGACTCCTCGACCTCCGGGTCGGGCACGGGGACGGCGCTCATCAGCGCACGCGTGTAGGGGTGCAGCGGCTGCTCGTAGAGGTCGTCGGCCGGCGCCTGCTCCACCAGGGAGCCCAGGTACATCACGCCGACGACGTCGCTGATGTGCCGCACCACCGCGAGGTCGTGCGCGATGACCAGGTAGGTCAGGCCGAGCCGCTCCTGCAGCTCCTCGAGCAGGTTGAGCACCTGCGCCTGCACCGACACGTCGAGGGCGGACACCGGCTCGTCGGCGATCAGCAGGTCCGGCTCGAGCGCCACGGCGCGGGCGATGCCGATCCGCTGCCGTTGGCCGCCGGAGAACTCGTGCGGGTAGCGGCGCAGCGCCGCCGAGGGCAGGCCGACGGCGTCGAGCAGCGTGCGGATCCGCTGCGCGATCCCCTCCTTGCCGCCGCCGATGCCGTGCGCGCGCAGCGGCTCGGACAGCAGCGACTCCACGTTCTGCCGCGGGTCCAGGCTCCCCAGGGGGTCCTGGAAGACCATCTGCATCCGCTGGCGCATCCGCCGCAGTGGCTCGCCCTTGAGCGCGGCGACGTCGGTGCCGTCGAAGAGCACCCGCCCGGCGGTGGGCTCGACCAGGCGCAGGATCGCCCGGCCCAGCGTCGACTTGCCGCAGCCGGACTCCCCCACCAGCCCGTAGGTGGCCCCGCGCGGGACGACGAGGTCGACGCCGTCGACGGCCCGCACGTGCCCGACGGTGCGGTCGAAGAAGATCCCCTGCTTGATCGGGAAGTGCACCTCGAGGCCCTCGACGCGCAGCAGCTCGTCCTGGCCGGGAGCGGTCGGGACGGCGGTCATCGGGCGGCTCCGGAAGCGGTCGCCCCGGCGGTCGGGGACGGCGGGTACTCGATCGGGTGCCGGCAGCGCAGCTCGCGACCGGGGCCGTCGTACTCCAGCGGCACGGTGCTGCCGGAGACCTCGGTCAGGCAGTCGTCGCGGGCGTTGTCGCAGCGCGGCGCGAAGGCGCACCCCTCCGCCCACGGGATGGCGTCGGCGGCCGAGCCGCGGATCGGCGTGAGCGGTGCCCCGCGAGCGGAGTCCAGCCGCGGCACCGAGGCCAGCAGCCCGCCGGTGTAGGGCTGGCGGGGCCGGGCGAAGAGGTCGTGCCGGTCGGCGGTCTCGATGATCTTCCCCGCGTACATGACGTGCACCCGGTCGCAGAGCCCGGCGACCACACCGAGGTCGTGGGTGATCATCACCAGCGCCGTCCCGGTATCGACGACGAGCTCGCGCAGCAGCTCCAGGATCTGCGCCTGGATGGTGACGTCGAGCGCCGTCGTCGGCTCGTCGGCGATCAGCAACCGCGGCGAGCACGCCAGCGCCATGGCGATCAGCGCGCGCTGGCGCATGCCGCCGGAGAGCTGGTGCGGGTACTCCTTCAGCCGGCGCCGCGGGTCGGGGATGCCGACCTTGTCCAGCAGCACGATCGCCTCGTCGGCGGCCTGCCCGCGGTCCATGTCCCGGTGCTCCAGCAGCACCTCGGTCACCTGGGTGCCGATGGGCACGGTGGGATTCAGCGAGGACAACGGGTCCTGGAACACCATGGCCATGTCGGCCCCGCGCAGCCGGCGCAGCGTCCGGTCGTCGGCGCCGACCAGCTCCTGCCCGTCCAGCCGGACCGAGCCGGACACCTGCACGCCGCGCCGGGGCAGCAGCCCCATGATCGCCAGCGAGGTGACCGACTTGCCGCAGCCGGACTCCCCCACGAGACCGATCGTCTCGCCGGGGGCGACGGAGAAGCTGACGCCGTCGACGGCGAGGGTCGGGGCCTCGCCGCGGCGGGTGAACCGGACGGCGAGGTCCTCCACCTCGAGCACCGGTGCCTGCAGGCTGCTCACCTCCGGAACTTCGGGTCGAGGGCCTCGCGCAGGCGTTCCCCGAGCAGCGTGAACCCGAGCGCGACGACGATGATGCACAGCGCCGGCCACACGGCGAGCGCCGGCCGGATGGACAGGAAGTCCTGGGCGTTGGCCAGCATCGCGCCCCACTCGGGCCGGGCGATGTCCGGGTCGCCGAGGCCCAGGTAGGAGAGCGCGGCGGCCTCGATGATCGCCGTCGCCAGGGAGAGCGTGGCCTGGACGATCACCGGCGACAGCGAGTTGGGCAGCACGTGCCCGAACACGATCCGCGTCTTCTTCACCCCGAGCGCCTGCGCGGCGACGGCGTAGTCGCTGCCGCGCTGGGCGAGCATCGAGCCGCGCAGCAGCCGGGCGAACACCGGCACCTGGACGACCGCGATCGCGATCATCAGCGCGTACTGGTTCTGGCCCAGCAGCACCGAGACGGTGATCGCCATGAGCAGGCCGGGGATCGACAGGATGATGTCGACGAACCGCATGACCACGGTGTCGACCCAGCCGCCGAAGGCGCCGGCCAGCACGCCCAGGGCCATGCCGACCACCAGGCCCAGCACGGTGGAGACCACGCCGATGAGGAGCGACTGCCGGGCGCCGTAGACCAGCCGGGAGAGCAGGTCGCGCCCGAGGTTGTCCACACCGAGGGGGAAGCCCTCGCGCGCGCCGGGGATCTCACCGGGCCGGATCTCCGACAGCAGGTACTGGGTGACCGGGTCCCTGGGGGCGAGCAACGGCGCGAACGCCGCCACGACGAGGAAGACCAGGACGATGACCGCGCCGGCGATCGCCACCGGGTCGCGGCGGAGCCGCCGGAACGCGCTGCGGGTGAGCGACAGGCCGCCGTCGCCCTCCGGGAGCCGGCCAGCCCGGGCGGCGAGGGCGTCGATGCGCTCGCGCTTGACCTCACCGAGAGCCGTCATCGGCTGCGCTCCTCGTCCGATTCCGCAGGCGTCATCGGACGCGCACCCGCGGGTCGAGCAGGCCGTACGAGATGTCGACCAGCAGGTTCACCAGCACGTACACCACCGCCAGCATGAGGATGAAGCCCTGGAGGACGGCGAAGTCCCGGTAGGTGATCGCGTCCCGGAGGGTGAGGCCCACCCCGCCGAAGGCAAAGACCGTCTCGGTCAGCACCGCGCCCGACAGGAGCAGGCCGGTCTGCAGCCCGATCGTCGTCGACACCGGCAGCAGGGCGTTGCGGACGACGTGCCGGCGGCGCACGGTCGCCGTCGCCAGGCCCTTGGCGTTCGCCGTCCGCACGTAGTCCTCGTTGACGACGTCGAGGACGGAGGCCCGGGTGATCCGCACGATGATCGCCAGGGGGATGGTGCCCAGGGCGATGGCCGGCAGGATCAGGTGCAGCACGGCGTCCCAGGCGGCGTCCCACTCCCGGGTCATCAGCCCGTCCAGGACGTAGAAGTTGGTGATCCGGGTGGCGTCCATCCGGACGTCCTGGCGCCCCGACCCGGGCAGCCAGCCGAGCTCCACGGCGAACAGCAGCCGGAGCAGGTAGGCGAGGAAGAACACCGGGATCGCCACGCCGATCAGCGAGCCGATGACGGAGGCGGAGTCGAAGAAGCTCCCGTACCGGCGGGCCGCGAGGTAGCCCAGCGGGATGCCCACGCCGATGGCGAAGATCATCGCGAAGACGGTGAGCT
The DNA here is from genome assembly GCF_054050975.1 of Blastococcus sp. SYSU DS0828. Lineage (NCBI taxonomy): Bacteria > Bacillati > Actinomycetota > Actinomycetes > Geodermatophilales > Geodermatophilaceae > Blastococcus > Blastococcus sp. SYSU DS0828. The sequence continues at coordinate 223,437 of NZ_JBJHAK010000002.1, forward strand.
CGATCGTGCCGGGGAACCGCTCGAGGAACACCTCGGTGACCGGCCGGCCGTACTGCGTGGAGTTGCCGAAGTCGAGGGTGACCGCTCGCCCCAGGAAGCGGAAGTACTGGACGTAGATCGGCTCGTCGAGCCCGAACAGCTCGTTGTACCGGGCGATCGCCTCCGGGGTGGCGCGCTCCCCCAGCGCGGCCTGGGCGGGCCCCCCGGGGAGGGCGCGCAGCCAGGCGAAGAGCAGCACCGACAGGCCCAGCAGGATCGGGATCAGCTGGAGGAGCCGCCGGACGATGAATCGGAGCACGAGCTCGCGTCACCCTCTCACTGAGCGGATCCGCCCGACAGGCTCGCGGCGGCCCCCGTGCAGGGGCCCGCCGCGAGCCTGCGCGCGGTGGGGGCGAGGGGGTCCTTCCTCAGTCGTCGATCGACACCGTCGAGAAGTCCTCGGCCGTCAGCGGGCTGGGCTCGAGGCCCTGGACGTCGTCGGCGACGACGAGCGCCGGGGGCGAGTGCGAGATCGGCACCGCCGGCAGGAACTCCTTGATCAGCCGGTTGGCCTCCTGGTACAGCTCCGTCCGGTTCGCCGGGTCGGGCTCGGAGTCGGCCTCGGCCAGCGCGGCGAAGATCTCCGGAGCGCTGAACGCGCCGAACTCCGCGGACGCCTGGTTGTTCTGGTCCTCGGCGAAGAAGGTGCCGATGAAGTTGTAGGCGTCGTTGTAGTCACCGGTCCAGCCGAGCAGGTGGACGTCGGCCTGGCCGGTCTGCACCGCCTGCAGGTAGTCCGGGTTCCACTGGAGGGCGGTGGGCTGCACCTGGAAGCCGACCTCCTGCAGGTCCTCGCTGATGACCTGGAACATCGCCGCCGGGTCCGGCAGGTACGGCCGGCTGACGTCGGTCGGGTAGTAGAACCGCAGCGTCGTGCCGACGGCGCCGGCCTCCTCGAGCAGCTGGCGCGCCCGCTCGGGGTCGTACTCGTAGGTCGGCACGTCCTCGGCCCAGCCGTCGACCGTCGGCGGCATGAAGTTCGTGGCCACCTCGGCGCCCTCGGGGAGCAGCGAGTTCACGATCGTCTGGCGGTCGATGGCGTGGGCCAGCGCCTGGCGGACCCGGATGTCCTGCAGGGCCGGGTTCGCCTGGGTGCCCTCGACGTTCCCGTGGTTGATGCCGAGGTACAGGATGTTGAACGGATCGCGCACCAGCACCTGGAAGCCGGCGTCCTCGAGGCGCTGGTAGTCCGCCGGGGCCACGAAGTCGTAGCCGTCGATCGCACCGGACTCCAGCTCCTGCCGGCGGGTGTTCCCCTCCGGGATGGTGCGGAAGATGATCCGGTCGAGCAGGGCCGGCTCGCCCCAGTAGTCCTCGTTGCGGACGATGGTGACCTCACCGTTGCCGCGGTCCCAGTTCTCGAACCGGAAGGGGCCGGTGCCGGTCGGGTGCTCGAGGGCGTACTCGGTGTAGCTGATCGCGTCCTCGCTGCCGGACAGGTTGTCGGCGTCGTACTCCTGCAGGGCCGTCGGGCTCTGGATGGAGAAGGCGGGCAGCGAGAGCGCGGCGGGGATCTTGCTGGTCACCTGGTTGAACGAGATGACGGCGGTGTTCTCGTCGACCGCCTCGCAGCCCTCGTAGATGCCGGGGTTGTCGCTGTCGGCGAAGCCGCCGAACACCGCCTGGTAGTAGTACGTGGCGCTCGGGCTCTGGGCCAGGCCCTCGAAGTTGTGCCAGCGGTCGAAGTTGAAGCACACCGCCTCGGCGTTGAAGTCCGTCCCGTCGTGGAACTGGACGTCCTCGCGCAGGTTGAAGGTGTACTCGAGGCCGTCCTCGCTGACCTCCCAGTCCTCGGCGAGCGCCGGCACGAGCTCGGTCGTGCCGGGCTCGTTGGTGAGCAGCCCCTCGTGGATCTGGCGGGCGATGCGGAAGGTCTCGCCGTCGCTGGCGAAGGCGGGGTCGAACATCGCCGGGTCGCCGGCGGCCCCGAAGACGAGCGTGCCGCCGGACTGCTCCTCGCCGCTGCCCTCGCCTCCACCGCCCTCCCGGTCGCTGGACGCGCAGGCCGACAACGTGACTGCCGTGAGGGCTGCCGCTGACGCGGCGAGCGCACGGGTGGAGCGACGGGACATCGCGGAAGACCTGCCTTCTCGGCCCTCTCGGGCCGGACGAGCTCCGGACGGGGCAGCCGAGGACGTGCAGGACGTCCACCAGGCGGAGCCCGACCCTAGGACGCCGGGGTCCGTGGCGGCGCGGCTCGGACGCCCATCGACACCATCTCGTGACTTTTCCCGCCGTTCACCCACCGGTCCCCCGCCGGCTGCCCGCCCGTCGCCCGGCCCAGGCGCCGGCCTCAGGCGTCGATGCGGCGGCGTCCCTCGAAGGCCCGGCCGAGGGTCACCTCGTCGGCGTACTCGAGGTCACCGCCCACCGGCAGGCCGCTGGCCAGCCGCGACACGGCGAGCCCCATCGGGCCGACCAGCCGCGCCAGGTAGGCCGCGGTCGCCTCGCCCTCGAGGTTCGGGTCGGTGGCGATGATCAGCTCCGTGACCGCGCCGTCCATCAGCCGCGTCATGAGCTCCTTGACCCGCAGGTCGTCCGGGCCGACGCCGTCGATCGGGCTGATCGCCCCGCCGAGCACGTGGTACCGGCCGCGGAACTCGCGGGTGCGCTCGATCGCGACGACGTCCTTGGGCTCCTCGACCACGCACAGGACGTCGTCGGACCGGCGCGGGTCGCGGCAGATGCGGCACTGCTCCGCCTCGGCGACGTTGTAGCAGGTCACGCAGAAGCGGACGGACTCCTGCACCCGGGTCAGGGCGGCCACCAGGCGGCTGACGTCAGCCGACTCGGACGACAGCAGGTGGAAGGCGATGCGCTGGGCGCTCTTGGGCCCGACGCCGGGCAGGCGACCGAGCTCGTCGATCAGGTCCTGGACGGCACCCTCGTACACGGTGCTCCTCTGCTGCGAAGTGGATCGGGCGGGCGCGCCCGATCAGAGGCCGGGCAGCCCCATGCCGCCGCCCAGGCCGCCGGCCAGCGGCCCCATGCGGCTGGCGGTCAGCTCGTCGGCGGCGCGCTTGGCGTCGCGGACGGCCGCGACGACGAGGTCCTGCAGGGTCTCCAGGTCGTCGGGGTCGACGGCGTCCGGCGCGATGGTGACCGCGGTGAGGTCGCCGTCGCCGGTCATCGTCGCCGAGACCAGGCCGCCGCCGGCGGTGCCGGTGACCTCGGTGGCCGCCAGCTCCTGCTGGGCGGCGGCGAGCTGCTGCTGCATCTGCTGCGCCTGCTTCATGAGCTGCGACAGGTCGGGCTGCTGGCCTCCGGGGAACATGCCATGAGAGTAGGCCGAGCCTGCGACAGGGGACGGCGCGCCGCCCGGGCCGCCTGCGTCGAGGAGCTGGTCGACCCCCTGCCGGAACCCGTCGCGAGCCTGCGAGCGGCGGGGCAGGGGGTCCTTCCTCAGCTGTCGACCGGTCGGGCGCCCAGCTGGGCGCGGAGCAGCTGCAGGGCCGCCTGCTCCTGGTCGACGACGGGCTCGGGCTCGCGGTCGCCGCCGGCGGAGCTCTCCGCCGCCCGCTCGGCCATGAGCTCCCGCGCCTCGGCCACCTCCGCCGCCCGTGCCGCCTCGCGGGCCGCCGCCGGCGCCACGGGGGGCCCGCCGGCGGCGGGGCCGGCGCCCTCCACGACGACGTCCACCCGCCAGCGGACGCCGAGCAGCTCGTTGAGCGCGTCGCGCACCACGTCCTTGTTCAGGTCGTCGCCGAGCCGCCGGGCCAGGGCCGGCGAGGCGGTCGAGAGCGTGAGGACGCCGTTGGCGAGCTGGTGCACCTGGGCGCTCTGCAGCAGCGCCTCGGTGGTGCGCTTGTGCTTCTTCACCACGGCGCGCAGCTCCGGCCACACCCGGCGGACGTCGGTGGTGGTCAGCTCCCCGTCGCCGGCCGGCTCCTCGGGGTTGGCCGACACGACCGGCGTCGGCTCCCCGCCCCGGGGGGCGGGCGCGGACTCGGCGGCGGCCCGCGGCGGGGACGCCGGCGGACGCGGCTGCTCCACCCGGGCGGCCGCGGCCCGGACGGCGCCGGGCTGGGCCGGGTGCGGCCAGTCCTCGTCGTCGGTGGGCTCCGGCGGCAGCGGGATGTCCGGTTCCTCCGCCGTCACCCGCGGGCGACGGGCGGGGTCCCCGCCGGCCGGAGGTGCGGACGGCGGGGGCGTGGACGGCGGAGCCGCGGACGGCGCGGTGCGGGGACGGCTACCCGGCTGGGCGGTCTCCGGCCAGTCGTCGGCCGGCGCCGGACGGGCGCCCCCGCCCGGTCGCGCGGTCTCGGGCCAGCCGTCCGCGGCCGGTGCGGCAGGGGTCGGCCGGGCGGCCGCTGCCGGAGCGGCCGGCTGCGCAGCCGGTGCCGGAGCGGCCGGCTGCGCAGCCGGTGCCGGAGCGGTCGGCTGCGCGGCCGGCGCGGGAGCGGCCGGCTCGGCCGGCGCCTGCGACCTGCGGACGAACTCCCGTCGCGGGCCGGACGGGGCGGCCCGGTCCGGCTCGGGGGCCGGTGCCGCCTCGACCGGCGCGCCCTCGCGGGAGCCGATCTCCTCCCTCGGCCGCCCGGCGTGCTCGCCGGCGATGGACATCCGGCGCTCGAGCCGCTCCAGGCGCTGCAGCGTCGCGGCGGCCGATCCGTCGGTGGCCGGGAGCAGCATCCGCGCGCAGACCAGTTCCAGCAGCAGCCGCGGCGCCGTCGTCCCCCGCATCTCGGTGAGACCCTCGTGGACGGTGTCGGCCATCCGCGACAGCGTCGCCGAGCCCAGCGCCTGGGCCTGCTGGTTCATCAGGTCGAGCCGGTCGGGCGGGCAGTCGAGCAGCCCGTTGCCCCCGGCCTCGGGCACGGCGTCGAGCACGATCAGGTCGCGCAGCCGGTCGAGCAGGTCGGTGGCGAAGCGGCGGGGGTCGTGCCCGGCCTCGACCACCCGGTCGACGGCCCGGAAGACCCCCGGGGCGTCGTGCGCGGCGAGCGCGTCGATGGTCTCGTCGAGCAGCGCGTCGTCGGTGACGCCGAGCAGCCCGACCGCGCCCTTGTAGGTGACGCCCTCGGGCCCGGCCCCGGCCAGCAGCTGGTCGAGGATCGACAGCGAGTCACGGACCGAGCCGCCGCCGGCCCGCACCACCAGCGGGAAGACAGTGGGTTCGACGGTGACGCCCTCGGCCTGGCAGGTCTTCTCCAGCAGGGTGCGCAGCGTCGTCGGCGGCACCAGCCGGAACGGGTAGTGGTGGGTGCGCGACCGGATGGTCGGCAGCACCTTCTCCGGCTCCGTCGTCGCGAAGACGAAGACCAGGAACTCCGGCGGCTCCTCGACCACCTTGAGCAGGGCGTTGAAGCCCTGCGTGGTCACCATGTGCGCCTCGTCGACGATGTACACCTTGTAGCGGCTGCTCACCGGCGCGAAGAACGCCCGCTCGCGCAGGTCGCGGGCGTCGTCGACGCCACCGTGGCTGGCCGCGTCGATCTCGATGACGTCCAGCGAGCCCGGCCCGTCGGGCGCCAGCGCCACGCACGAGGCGCACACGCCGCACGGCGTGGACGTCGGCCCCTGCTCGCAGTTGAGCGAGCGGGCCAGGATCCGCGCCGACGACGTCTTGCCGCACCCGCGCGGGCCGCTGAACAGGTACGCGTGGTTGATCCGGCCGCCGTCGACCGCGTTCACCAGGGGCGCGGTGACGTGCTCCTGCCCGACCACCTCGGCGAAGGTCGCCGGGCGGTACTTGCGGTAGAGCGCCAGAGCCACGGGGCGAGGTTACGTGCCGGCCCCGACACGGCGGCGCACGCCGGTGGCCACGGCCGTGGACCGGTCGCGGGACGCGGAGGGCTCCCGACCGGGACATGGGCAGCGGCTGCGCGCACCAGGGGGCGGGCACCTGGCCGCGGTGCGGTCCGGGGGCCGCCGGCGGCACAGCGAAGGACCCCCCGCGCACCCGCCAGAGCCTGCTTATCCTTGCTGCCTTCCGGCCCTGGGGAGGTTCACAGGATGACGCCACGCGAGGGGTCGTCCACCACTGTAGAGGACCGGTCGCCGGCCACCGCCGCGCGCCCCGAACGCGACAGGCCCCGGTGCGGACACCGGGGCCTGTTCCTGCTGCGGAGGATGGGAGATTCGAACTCCCGAGGGGTTGCCCCCAACCCGCTTTCCAAGCGAGCGCCATAGGCCACTAGGCGAATCCTCCAGGTACGGCGTCGATGGTACCGGGCGCCGTCGGGCGGCTCGCCGGGACACCGCGGGGAGGCCCCCGGGGGCGGCGTGCGGCATCCTCACCGGAGAGCGGTTGACCGGGTGGTCGGCGGGGAAGGGCCCGCACCTGCGGGCTGCACAGGAGGAGGGCGCGGGACATGGGCGAGCACGACGAGATCCGGCCGGACGTCGTCGAGACGATCGTCGGTGTGCTCAAGGGCGGCGACGCCGCGGCGCTGCCGGCCGGCGCCACCGCGGCGGAGAAGACGGCGGCGAAGGACCGCTACCTGTCGGAGTTCGCCGCCGAGCGGAGCAAGCGCGACCGCCAGGCACAGGCGTGGGAGCTGCTGCTCACCCGCAGCTACGACGAGCCGCCCACCTGGCAGCGCATCTTCGACGACCTCGACGCCGACGTGCACACGGAGCTGGGCGAGCTGTACGACGTCCTGCCCGTGGGCGCGCAGGAGGAGTACGCACGCCGGTACGGCGTGCCCTCCACGGTCTGACCGGGCGCGCCCCGCCACCGATGACCCCACCCGGCACCGCGCCCGGCCGCCTCGTCGCCGGGCGCTACCGCCTGGAGGCGCAGATCGGCGGCGGCGCGATGGGCACCGTGTGGCTGGCCCGCGATGAACTGCTGGGCCGGCAGGTCGCGGTCAAGCAGGTGGTCTTCCCCCTGGGCGCCGGCGAGCGGCAGATCGACGACCAGCGCCAGCGGGCTCTGCGCGAGGGGCGGATCGCCGCACGGTTGACCCATCCGCACGCCATCTCCGTCTACGACGTCGTCCTCGAGGACGGCGTGCCGTGGCTGGTGATGGAGTACCTGCCCTCGCGCAGCCTGGCCGCGGTCCTCATCGAGGAGGGGGTGCTGCGCGAGGACCAGGTGGCGCAGATCGGCGCCCAGGTCGCCGACGCCCTGGCCGCCACCCACGCGGCCGGCATCGTGCACCGGGACGTGAAGCCCGCCAACGTGCTCATCGGCCGGGGGGACCGCGTCGCCGGGCTGGTCAAGATCACCGATTTCGGCATCTCGCACGCCCGCGACGACGTCATGCTCACCCGAACGGGGCAGATCACCGGGACGCCCGCCTTCCTGGCGCCCGAGGTGGCCCAGGGCAAGGAGATGACCGAGGCCAGCGACGTCTTCTCCCTCGGCGCCACGCTCTACACCTGCCTGGAGGGCGTGCCGCCGTTCGGCATGGAGGAGAACGCGCTCGCCATGCTGCACCGGGTCGCCGGTGGCCAGGTCCGCCCCCCGCGCCGCGCCGGTGCGCTGACCGCGCCGCTGCAGCGGATGCTCGCCGCCGATCCGGCCGACCGCCCGACCATGACCGAGGTGCGCGACGAGCTGGCCGCGCTTGCCGGCGGGCGCGACGGCGACCCGACCACGGTGCTGCGCGCACCGACCGATCTGCGCCCGTCCTCCGGCCCGGCCGGGACGGCGGTCTTCCCGGCGGGGGCGTTCGGCACGGCGGCGTTCGGCACGGCGGCCGCGGACGCCGCTGCGCGCACACCCACACCCGTCCCCGCGGCCGCACGCACACCCGCCCCACCCCCGTCCACCGACCGACCGGGCGCCACGGCTGCACCGCCCCGGCGCCGCCGGCGGGGGGCGTGGCTGGCCGCCGGCCTCCTCGCCGCGGTGCTGTTCGGTGGCCTCGGGGTGTGGCTCGCCACGGCGGGCGACGAGGACCCGGCCGGCTCGGCGAGCGGCGCGGCGACGTCCTCACCGGCACCGGCGACCACCAGCGAGCAGCCGTCGCCGACGGCCACGACCGAGCCGACGCAGCCGACGCAGCCCTCCCCACCCCCCGACGAGGACGACGAGGACGACGAGGACGACGAGGACGACGACGAGGACCGGCCCCGGGACGATCCGCTGTCCGAGCGGAACGTCCGCGACTTCGTGCGGGAGTACCACCGGTTGGTCATCACCGATCCGGCGGCCGCCTGGGAGCGGACCGGCCCCACGCTGCGGAACAGCATCAGCTACCAGGGCTACCAGGACTTCTGGGACGATTTCCGCGACGTGCGGGTGAGGGACGTCGAGGTGCAGGAGGACGGGACCACCGCGATCGCCGACTTCGAGTTCCGCTACCCGGACGGCGAACGCGTCCGGGAGCGCCACCGGCTCACCTTCGCCGTCGGCGACGACGGCCGGCTGGTGCTCGACTCCGACGTCCCGCTCTGACCCCCCTCGGGGTCGGCCCGGCCCGCCCCGGCCCCGGCGGGGGTCAGGTCCGCTCGCTCACCGCGCCCTTCTTGATCCAGATCCGGCGCTGGGCCCGCTTGGCGACCGTCGAGTCGTGCGTGACGATCACCACGGTCAGCCCGCGCTCCCGCCAGTGGTGCTCGATCAGCTCCATGATCTCGTCCCGGGTCTGCTCGTCGAGGTTGCCCGTGGGCTCGTCCGCGAGCAGCACCCGCGGCTCCTTCGCCAACGCCCGGGCGAGCGCGACCCGCTGCTGCTGGCCGCCGGAGAGCTCCGAGGGCAGGTGGCCGGCGCGGTCGTCCAGCCCGACGTCGGCCAGCGCCCTGGCCGCCCGCTCGGCCCGCTCCTGGGCGGGCACGCCGAGCGGAACGAGACCGGTCTCGACGTTCCGCTGCGCGGTGAGCGTCGGCACCAGGTTGAAGCCCTGAAAGACGAACCCGATGGTGCGTGCGCGCAGCGCGGTGAGCCCGCCCTCGTCCAGGGCCGAGAGCTCCTGCCCGTCGAGGGTGATCGACCCGGACGTCGGCCGGTCCAGCGCCCCCAGCAGCTGCAGGAGGGTGGACTTGCCCCCGCCCGTCGGCCCCTGGACGGCGACCATCTCACCGGCGCCGATCGCGAGATCGACGTCGCGCAGGGCGTCGACGGTGCCGTTCTTCGTGGTGTAGCGCTTCGCGGTCTGGCTCAGGACGTACATCGGGACCTCCGGGTCCGGCGGAGTGGGAAGGAGCAGGGTCGGGGCAGCGGGCTCAGGCGACACTGCGCAACGCCTCCGCCGGGCGCATGCGCGAGGCACGCCAGCCACCGACCGCGCCCGCCAGCAGCCCACCGAGGACGGCGATCGCCACGGCCAGGAGCACGGTGGTCACCGTGACCGGGGCGGAGAGAGTCACCGCGACCGCCGAGGCGGCGTCCGCCGCCTCGCGCCCAGGACCGCCGAAGCCGCCCGGGCGGCCACCCGCGCCGGCACCGGCACCGGCACCGGCACCGGAGGAGGCCACCGTGGCCGAGAGCTCCGGCGCGACCAGGTTGATCACCAGGACCGCGCCGAGGCCGAGCGCCAGACCGACGGCGCCGCCGAGCAGTCCCTGGGCGAGCGACTCCCCCATCACCTGGCCGACGACGCGGCGGCTGCGCCAGCCCAGCGCCTTGAGCGTGCCGAACTCACGGACCCGTCGGCTCACGCCGGAGAGCGTGAAGAGGACCGCGAGCACGAAGGCCGCGAGCAGGACCAGGGCGGCCAGCCAGGTGCCGAGCGTGCGAGCGAGCTCCGAGGCGCTGGACAGCGAGCCGGACACCTCGCCGGCCAGGTCGTCGGCGGTGCTGACGATGGCGTCGGGGAGGGTGGTCTCGATCGCGGTCTGCACCTCGTCGATCACGTCGGCGGACGCGGCCTGCACGTACAGGGTCGACAGCTGACCGCTCTGCTCGGCGAGCGTCTGCAGAGTGTCCAGGGGCACGAAGACGTCGGCCGCCGTGGTGGCCGACGCCGAGGCGGAGGAGACGATGCCCACCACGGTGAAGTCGGTCCCCCCGAGGGTGACCGTCCCGTCGACGGCGACGTCGTTCTCCGCCGCGTAGGTGGCGTCCACGAGGGCGACCTGGGCACCGGCGTCGGACTCGGTGAGCGCGCGGCCCTCGTCCAGCGTCGTGGAGCTCAGCGGGCCGACGGCCTCGGCGGTGAGGTCGACGCCCTCGATGTCGATGCTCGTGACGCTGAAGGAACCACCGCTGCCCGGGCCGGTCGCCGAGCCGTCGTCCGCACTGCCGGGGGCGGGCATCTGCCCGCTGCCGAAGTCGGGGATCTCCCCCGTGAAGCTGGTGCTGGTCATGCTCAGCGTCCCCGCGACGGCGCTCACCCCGTCGATGCCGGCCACGCTCTCGACCGCGGCGGCGTCCATCGTGGCGCCGGAGGTCCGCAGTTGGTCCTGGTCGAACGAGCGGCGACCGCCGGCGGCCTCCGTGCCCTCCTGGTCGAACTGGAAGGTGGGCGGACCACCCGCCGTCCCGCCGCCTCCGGCGGCTGCGTCGGGGCGCTGGGGCGGCGTGCTCACGGTGATGTCGGTGCCGACGCCGTAGACGGACTCCAGGACCTCGTCCTGCGCGTCGCCCACACCTGCGGTCACCGAGGTGACGGTGATGACCAGCGCGATCGCCAGGCCGAGCCCGAGCGCGACGAGCAGGGACTGCCGGCGTCGTTGGCGCAGCTCGCGCCGCAGGTAGGTGAAGAACATTCGTCGCTCCGCGGTGTCGAAAGGTTGCATGCCGCAATGGCGGCTTCGACAGAGTGGAGGCGGAACGATCAGGAGCCCTGTGGCCCGGCTGCCAGTTCCCTGGGAGCGGTGGGAGGTGGCTCACACAGCACGACGGCGGCGCCCAGCGGGGCGCCGCCGTCGTCAGCTGGCGGTGGCGGTGGGATTTGAACCCACGGAGGCTTGCACCTCACACGCTTTCGAGGCGTGCTCCTTCGGCCGCTCGGACACGCCACCGCCGAAGAGACTACAGGCCCCGCTGACGGCGGAAGAAGGCACGTAGCAGCGCGCCGCACTCCTGCGCCCGCACGCCGCCGGTGACCTCGGGCCGGTGGTTGAGCCGCCGGTCCCGGACGACGTCCCAGAGCGACCCCGCGGCGCCCGCCTTCGGGTCCTCCGCGCCGTAGACGACCCGGTCCACCCGCGACAGCACGCTGGCCCCGGCGCACATCGTGCACGGCTCCAGGGTGACCACCAGGGTGCAACCCGACAGCCGCCAGCCGTCGCCGTGCACCCGCGCCGCGGCGCGCAGGGCCAGCACCTCCGCGTGCGCGGTGGGGTCGCCGAGCTTCTCCCGCTCGTTCGCCGCCTCGGCGAGCACCGCCCCGTCCGGCCCGAGGACGACGGCGCCGATCGGCGTGTCCCCCCAGCTCTCGGCAGCGGCCGCCAGCTCCAGCGCCCGGCCCATCGCGGCGTCGAAGGGTTCCGGCCCGGTCACGGACGCTCCGCGGGAGGATCCGCGAAGCTCGTGCCCTGCCCACAGGGGTGGGCAGGGCACAAGCTTCGCGGGAACACCTGTGGCCGTGGCCGGATCGCCGTCACGCCTCCTCCAGCGGGAAGCCCACGAGCCGCGACAGCTCGGCCAGCGCGGCGTCGGGGGTGACCACCTTGATGGTCGAGAAGCCCAGGGCCCGGGCCGGCTTGAGGTTGATGCCCAGGTCGTCGAGGTAGGCGCAGTCGGTGGCCTCGATGCGGCGCCCCACCGCCTCCGACAGCCGGTCGAGCGCCCGCCGGTAGATCTCCGGCTCGGGCTTGCGCACGCCCTCGACCGAGGACTCCACGATCGCGTCGAACAGCCCGAGCAGGTCGCCCAGCCGACCGGTGCGCTCCATCGGCGCGACGTTGTTCGACAGCAGCGCCAGCGGCAGCCCCGCCGCGCGCAGCCGGCGCACCGCGGTGACCATCGCCGGGCGGAGCTCCCCCTGCAGCGCCGCGAGCACCCGCGCCGCCTCGATCCGGTGGCCGAGTGCCGCGGCCTCGGCCTCGAAGGCGGCGCAGAACCCGGCGACGTCCAGCTCGTTGCGCTCGAACCGCGCCCAGGCGTTGGTGTCGGGGTCGGTCGAGTTGAGCTGCCGGATCAGCCCCTCGGGCAGGCCCGCCTCCCGCTCGTAGGCGGCGAAGGCGACCATCGGGCTCTCGGTGAGCACCCCACCCAAGTCGAAGACGACCGCGGACACCGTCACGACCGCACCGCCGCGGCCAGCTCGTCGGCGAACCCCAACCGGGCGGCGATCCGCTCCACCATCTCGTCGGCCCACAGGTCGTCGGCGGTCACGATCGGTCGCAGCTCCTCGGCGGGCAGCCCGTCGTCGGCGAACAGGTCCAGGTCGCCGCCGGGCCAGCCGGTCTCGTCGTCGTCGAAGGCGCCGTCGGTGTCGACGCCGATGCCGTAGCGCTCCACCACCTCGGCGGCGAGCACCCACTCCAGCATCGTGGCGTCGGAGATCAGCGCCCGCACCATGCCGCCGGGGCCGTGCCGCAGCGCGACGAAGTACAGCCGGGAGTCGACGACCAGCACGAACGGCGGCGGCCACCCCCCGGTGCCCGGCTCGCCGAGCGCGCGCTCCAGCACCGGCAGCTCGTCACCGGCGTCGGCCGCGAGCAGCTCCACCTCCCACCGGGAGGCGACGCGGGACACCCGGACCGCGTAGCTCGGCGGTCCCGCCACGGCGCCCTCGCTCATCGCTTCCGCAGCACGGTCAGGCCGTCGGCGAGCGGCAGCAGCGCCGTCTCCCACCGGGGGTCGGCGGCCAGCGCGGCGTTGAGCTCGGCGAGCGCGTGGTCGGACTCGTCCTGCGGGTCCAGCACCCGCCCATCGCGCAGCGTGTTGTCCAGGAGCACCACCCCGTTGCGCGTCATCCTCGGGTGCAGCTCCTCGACGTAGGCGGCATAGCCGGTCTTGTCGGCATCGACGAACGCCAGCTCGAAGGTCTCCGCGGCCGGCAGCGCGCGCAGCGTCGCCAGGGCATCGCCGAGGCGCAGCTCGATCCGGTCCGCGACCCCGGCCCGCGCCCAGTGCCGCCGCGCCACCGCCGTCCACTCCTCGCTGCGGTCCAGGCACAGCAGGGAGCCGTCCGCCGGCAGCCCCTGGGCGATGCAGAGCGCGGAGAACCCGGTGAAGGTGCCGATCTCGATCGCCGTCCGGACGCCGAGCGCAGCGGTGAGCAGCCGCATGAGCACGCCCTGCTCGGGGGCGATCTGCATGGTGGCCGGGGCCTCGCCGCGCTCGGCCATCTCCGCGGTCTCCCGGATCAGGCCGGCCATCACCTCGTCCACCGGGTCGGAGGAGGCGCGCACGTAGTCCGCCAGCTCGGGGGTGAGCAGGAACGACCGGGGCGTCATGGCGTGCAGGGACGACGGAGCGGGTGGGTCGGCGTCATAGCCTCTGATCATGGCCGATACCGCCCGCCCCGGGGCCACCCCCGTCGGCGGGGCACCGTCGTTCCCGGTCCCGACCATGCCCGCTCCCCCGGTCGGCGTCGTCGGCCTGGGCCAGCTGGGCGGCTCGCTGGCCGCCGCGCTCGTCGCCGCCGGCCGACCCGTGTCCGGCTGGGACGTCGACCCCGCCGCGCGGGACGCCGCCGCCGCGCGTGGCGTCCGCATCACGCGGGAGCTCTCCGGCGTGGTCGTCCTCGCCGTGCCGCTGCCGGCGATGGCGAGCGCGCTGGACGGGCTGGCGGTCGACCCCGACGCCACGGTGACCGACCTCGGCTCGGTGAAGGTACCGGTGCTCGACGCGCTGGGACCCGCCCTGGGCCGGCGCTTCGTGGGCGGGCACCCGATGTGCGGCACGGAGCGGTCGGGGCACGGGGCCACCGACCCGGAGCTGTTCGCCGGGGCCCGCTGGGCGCTCTGCCTGGAGCCGGGCACCGAGCTGCCGCGGTGGCTGCGGGTGGCCGAGGTGGCGCTCGCGGTCGGCGCGGAGGTCGTGCCGGTCACCGCCGCCGAGCACGACGACGCCGTGGCCGCGATCAGCCACGTCCCGCACCTGCTCGCCGCGGCCCTCGCCACCGCGGCGGCTGGCGCCGGTCCCCTCGCCCTGGCCCTCGCCGCCGGCAGCTTCCGCGACGGCACCCGGGTGATCGGCAGCGACCCGGGCTTCGTGACGGCGATGGTCGAGGGCAACGCCGGGCCCACGGCAGCGGCGCTGGAGCGCGTCCGGGAGCAGCTGTCCCGCCCCTGGCCCGAGCTGGTGGCCGCGGGGCACGCCGTCGCCACCCGGACGAGCGGCCGGCGCACGGTGCGCGTGCCGCTGGACCGGGCCGCGCTGCTCGCCCTCGGCCGCGCGGGCGGGGCGGTGCACCGCCGGCTGGCCGCCTTCGTGGAGGGCTGGGTGCCCGGCGAGGGCTGACCGCGCACGGGGACACGGGTGCCACGGTTTCGCGACCGCGTCCCCGGGCACGGATCCGGGCATGGACGAGCAGGACATCTTGAAGCGCATCCACGCCCTGGTGGACGAGGAGCACGCGCTGCGCGAGAGCAGCGAGCACACCGACGACACCCGGGCCCGCATGAGCAAGCTCGAGGCCGACCTCGACCAGTGCTGGGACCTGCTGCGGCAGCGCCGCGCCAAGCGGCAGTACGACGAGGACCCCGACGAGGCCCAGCCCCGCCCGGAGCCGCAGGTCGAGAGCTACCTCCAGTAAGAGGACCTCGTCCTCCTCACCGCTCGCAGGCTCGCGGTGAGCCTCTGGACGAGGCCACGGGGTGACCGGTCGAGCAGGCGGCTCCCGTCCCTAAGCGGAGCGGCGGGCCGGTTCCCCGTGCTCGGTGCCCAGCAGCGCCAGCTGCCAGAGCAGCCGGGACCGGGGGTCGGTCACCTTGCGGCCGGTCACCGACTCGATGCGCCGCAGCCGGTGCATGACCGTGTTCCGGTGGCAGTAGAGGGCGTCCGCAGCCCGCGTGGGTGACCCGTCGGTGGCGAGGAAGGCCGCCAGCGTGTCCAGCAGCACGGCGCGCTCGTCCTCGGGCAGCTCCAGCAGCCCGCCGAGGGACTGGCCCACGAGCCGCGACCTGATCTCGGGCGAGTTGCTCAGCAGCGCCTCGGGCAGCCGGTCGTCGATGCTGACCACACGGCTCGACCCGGCCGGCAGGGTCCGCACCGCCGTCTCGGCCAGGCGGTAGGCCGCCCCGACCGCCGCCGCCCCCTCCACCACGTCGGACACCCCGACGGGGCCGTGCGCGGTCCCCCGCAGCAGGGCGAGCAGGTCACCGGGGCGGGTGGTGCCCAGCGCGACGAGCCCCACCTGCGCGTCGCCGCGCAGGCCCCAGACCGAGCGCACCCCACGCTTGAGCAGCGTGTCGCCGGGAGAGCGCAGCGCCGGCTCGCCGTCGGGCCCCGGCAGCGCCACGACCGCCATGAGCCGCCCGTCCAGCGGCACGGTCAGCATCTCGGCGGCGCCACGCACGAACGCCGGGTCGCTGCCGCGGCCGTCCAGCAGCCCGTCGAGCGCCTGCTGGCGGGCCGACTCGTCCACACCCTCCAGGCGCCGCTGCTCCTCGCGGTAGCCCTCGGCCAGCGCGCCGCACTCGGCGTCGTTGGTGCGCCACACCGACCCGGCGACCTCGAGCAGGAGGGTGTCGTGCTGCCCGCTCCCGTCACGGGAGACCGCCAGCAGCGCCTCCCACGTCACCTGCCCGCCGAGGCGGTAGGCCCGGAGCACCGCCTCCAGGGGGATCCCCTGGGCGGCCCGCCGGCGCCCCACGGCCCGGGCCGACGCCAGGTGCGGGGTGCCGGTGCCCGACGCCGCGGCCATCAGCGACCGCAGCCCGCCCTCCAGGTTCGACCGCGTCGAGGAGCGCAGGTCCTGCTCGGACTCCGCCACCAGCTCGCGGTAGGCGGGCTCGGTGCGGACCAGCACGTCGACCATCCGGTCGGTCATCGCGTCCAGCTGCTCCATCAGCCGCGGCGTCAGCTCGGCGAGCCTCGTCGCCACCTCGGGGCGAAAGGGCTGCACGCGCTCACCTCCTCCGGACGCACCGCTGACAGCACAACACGACAGGCCCGCGGATGTGCGCTGCGCCCATTGTGAAGGGCGACACGCGCCGAGGTGTGGTGCGCAACCGAGTCGTGACCCAATCGAGGCCGGGATCGGCCGCCCTCGACGAGGCCGCACGGGCCGCCGATGGCGCCCCGGTATCGACCTGGCAACAGGTCGACACACAGCACAACACGCTCTTGTGATCGCTGTGCGGTGCGCCCATTGTGACGGGTGACACGGCCGGGCAGTCTCAGCGGGACGTACTCGCGACCTGACCGCCACCACCCACAGCCGGGTGGTGCCTCACCGATGCGAAGGAGCAGTGGGCCCCTTGGCGCAGCCGCTTGGCAGCCAGCGAACACAGGACACGACGCCCACCGCCCGGCTCGAGATGACCGGGATCAACGTCGCCTTCGGCGGCGTGCTCGCCCTGACCGACGTCTCCGTGACCGTGGAGCCGGGCCAGGTGCACGGCCTCATCGGCCCCAACGGCGCCGGCAAGACGACGTTGTTCAACGTCGCCTGCGGCCTGGTCCGCCCGACGTCGGGCCGGATCGTCTGGCGCGGTGAGGAGATGCGCCGGCTCAAGCCGAGCAAGCTGACCTCCCTGGGCATCGCCCGCACCCTGCAGGGCGTGGGCCTGTTCCCCGGCATGACGGTGCTGGAGAACGTGATGGTCGGGGCCCATCGCCACGCCGGTGCCGGGTTCTTCTCGGCCCTGCTGGCCCTGCCGATGTCGGACAAGGACGAGCGGCAGCTGCGCGAGCGGGCCCTGCGGGCGCTGGCCGAGCTCAACGCCGTCGAGTACGCCGGCCGCTACCCCGGCTCGCTCCCCTACCCGGTGCAGAAGCGGGTCGCCCTGGCCCGGGCGCTGGTCGCCGAGCCCGACCTGCTGCTGCTCGACGAGCCCGCCAGCGGCCTCTCCGAGGACGAGATGCACGAGCTGGGCGACCTCATCCGCTCGGTCGTCGGCCGGATGAGCGTGCTCCTCGTCGAGCACCACATGGACCTCGTCATGCGCGTCTGCGACCGGATCACCGTGCTCGACTCCGGCAAGCAGATCGCCGCCGGCACCCCGGCCGAGGTGCAGGCCGACCCCGCCGTCACCGAGGCCTACCTCGGGGACGCCGTGGACGCCGAGCACGACGCCGCCGAGCTCCACCACGCCGACGGAGGACGCCCCCATGCCTGAGACCCACGGCAGCACCGCACTGTCGGCCACCGGCGGCACCGGCACCGCCACGCGCCTGCTCGAGGTCGAGGGGCTCACCTCGGCGTACGGGCCGGTCCGGGCCCTCGACGGCGTCTCCCTCGCCGCCGAGACCGGGCGGATCACCGCCGTCCTCGGCGCCAACGGCGCCGGCAAGACGACCCTGCTGCGCACCATCAGCGGTCTGGTCCGTCCCGTCTCCGGCCGGGTCGTCCTCGACGGCGAGGACATCACCAAGGCCCCGGTCGAGTCGATGGTCGCCAAGGGGATGGCGCACGTCCCCGAGGGCCGCGGCGTCATCTCCGAGCTCACCGTCGACGAGAACCTGCGCGTCGGTGCGCTGTTCCGCGGCAAGGTCGGCAAGGAGGAGTTCGACCGGGTCTACGACCTGTTCCCCCGCATCGCCGAGCGCAAGAACAACGCCGCCCACACGCTCTCCGGCGGTGAGCGGCAGATGCTGGTCATCGGCCGCGCGCTGCTGGCCAAGCCCCGCGTCCTGCTGCTCGACGAGCCCTCCCTGGGCCTGGCCCCGCGGATCGTCGCCCAGATCTTCGGGCTGCTCCGCCAGCTGGTCGACTCCGAAGGGCTCTCGGTGCTGCTCGTCGAGCAGAACGCTCGCAGCGCCCTGTCGGTCGCCGACGTCGGCGTCGTCCTCAACCTCGGCAAGGTCGTCGTCACCGACGACGCCCGCACGCTGATGGCCGACGAGGACCTCCGGCACGCCTACCTCGGCTTCTGACCCGCCCGCCCCCTCCGGTCAAGGAAGGCACACTTCGTGCAGCAGTTCGTGAACGTGACCCTCACCGGGTTGACCCAGGGCATGATCTACGCGGCCTTCGCCCTCGCCCTGGTGCTCATCTGGCGCTCGACCCGCATCGTCAACTTCGCCCAGGGCTCGATGGCCGCCGCCACGACCTTCATCGCCCTGGCCCTGATCCAGGCCGGCCAGTCCTACTGGGTCGCCCTGATCGTCGCCCTCGCCTCCGGCTTCGTGCTCGGCGCGATCGTCGAGCGGGTGATCATCCGTCCCGTCGAGGGTGGCCCGGAGCTGAACGCGGTGATCGTGACCCTCGGCCTCTTCGTCGCGATCCAGGCGGCGATCGCGATCATCTTCGGCTCGTCGTTCCAGTCGTTCCCCACGCCGTTCGGCGTGCGCGGCCTGGAGATCGGTGACTCGACCATCCCGCTGACCCCCACCAGCATCTACGTCATCAGCTCGGTCCTGGTGGTCATGGGCCTGCTGGTGGCCCTCTTCCGCTTCACCCGCATCGGCCTGGCCATGCGCGCCTCGGCGTTCAGCCAGGAGGTCGCCCGGCTCCTCGGCGTCAAGGTGGGCGGCATGCTCACCCTCGGGTGGGGCCTGGCCGCGGTCGTCGGCTCGCTCTCCGGGCTGCTCATCGCCGGCGGCACGTTCGTCTGGCCGGCCTACATGGACGCCCTGATCGTCTTCGGCTTCGTCGCCGCGATCATCGGCGGCCTCGACTCCCCGGTCGGCGCGATCGTCGGCGGGCTGATCCTCGGCCTGGCGCTCAGCTACGTGAGCGGCTACGCCCCCCGCGGCAGCGCGCTGGTCAACATCTCCGCCCTGGTCATCCTCATCGTCGTCCTCCTCGTGCGACCTGGTGGCCTGTTCAGCAGCAGCACGGCTCGGAGGGCATGACGATGAGCGACCTGCAGAGCTCCACGTCCACGAGCGGCACGCCCGGCAAGGCGGGCAAGGCCACCGAGGAGGCGCCCGTCGAGGCCACCGCCGGCGGGGACACGCCCTCGGCCCCGGCGAAGACCGGCCGCTCGTTCCTGCCGCAGTCCACGCTGCTGCGCCACCTGCTCGTGCTGCTCGGCGCGGCGGTGCTCGCGGTCCTGCTGCTGGAGATGACCAGCCCCTACCGCAACTCGCAGCTGGCCACGCTCACCTACTACGCGATCGCCGCGGGCGGGCTGACCGTGCTCACCGGCATCAACGGCCAGATCTCGCTCGGGCACGGCGCGCTCATGGCCGCCGGCGCCTACACCACGGCGCTGTTCCTCGACGCCGACGAGCCGCTCCCGCTGCCGCTGATCCTGCTGGTCGCCGTCGTGGTGGCCACGGCGATCGGCGCGCTCGTCGGGGTGGCCGCGGCCCGGCTGCACGGCCCGTACCTGGCCGGCGCGACGCTGGCGCTGGCGGTCGGGCTCCCCGGGCTGGCGATCTACTTCCACGACATCTTCGGTGGCGAGCAGGGCATGCGGGTCCGCGCCCCGCAGGCGCCGGACTGGTTCGACAGCTTCATCAGCACGGTGTCGGGCAACTCGGCCTCGAGCACCAAGTGGCTGGCCTACGTCGGCGCGATCTGCCTGCTGATCACGTACTTCTTCCTCGCCAACCTGATGCGCAGCCGCATCGGGCGCACCTGGCGGGCGGTGCGCGACCAGGAGGTGGCCGCGGAGCTGGCCGGCATCAACCTCGGCGCCTGGCGGGTGCTGGCGTTCGTCGTCAGCGCCGCGGCGGCCGGGCTCGCCGGCGGCGTGCTGGCCATCGTGGTCCGCCTCGCCGCGCCGAGCGGCTTCACGATCGTGCTGTCGCTGGCGCTGCTCACCGCGATCGTGATCGGCGGTCTGGGCAGCCTGCTCGGCGCCCTGCTCGGGTCCGCCCTGCTGGTCTTCCTGCCGCCGTTCGTCACCAACCTCGGCGGGGACCTCGGCCTGAGCCAGACCGAGGCGGCCCAGCTGGCGCCGTTCGTCTACGGCGTCGTGCTCATCGTCGTGATGATCTTCGTCCCGGCCGGGTTCGTGGGCACCATCCGCCTCCGCTGGATGACCCGCAAGGCCAAGCGGGCGATGGCCCAGGCCAACGCCGACGGCGCCAGCAGGGGGTGAGCACGACCCCTTCCGACCGCTCCACCAGACCCTTCCGCACCACCCAGACTCCCGGGCACCGACGCCCGGGCCGCACCAGAGGAGAACTGTTGTCCAGATCCTCCCGACGTCTCATGACGGCGATCGCCGCGGCGACCGTCGTCTCCACCCTCGCCGCCTGCGGCGGCAGCGATGACAGCGGTGGCGGCACCGGCGGCGGTGGTGGAGGCGAGAACGAGGCCTCCGACACCGGCGTCACCGAGACCTCGATCAAGATCGGCTCGCACTACCCGCTGACCGGTGTGGCCGCCCCCGGCTACAGCGAGATCCCGACCGGTGTCGACGCCTACTTCAACTGCCTCAACGAGGAGGGCGGCGTCTACGGCCGGGAGATCGACTGGATCTTCCGCGACGACGCCTACAACCCGACCCAGACCAGCCAGGTCGTGAACGAGCTCGTCCTGGAGGACGAGATCTTCGCGATGATGAGCGGTCTGGGCACGCCCACCCACAGCGCGGTCGTGGACTTCCTCAACGACGAGGGCGTCCCCGACCTGTTCGTCTCCTCGGGCTCGCTGATGTGGGGTGACGACCCGGAGACCTACCCGATGTCGTTCGGGTGGCAGACCGACTACATGAGCGAGGGCAAGATCATCGGCGAGTACATCGCCGAGAACTTCCCCGACGCGCAGGTCGGCCTGTTCCTCCAGGACGACGACTTCGGCGAGGACGGCGAGGCCGGCATCCGCCAGTACATCGACGACCAGATCGTCGCGGCCGAGCGGTACACGCCGGGCAACACCAACGTCGGCCCGCAGATCGCGGCGCTGCAGGCGGCCGGGGCCGACTTCGTCGTCGGCTTCAACGTGCCCAGCTACACCGCGCTCTCGCAGCTGACCGCGCTGCAGCTCGGCTACGACCCGCAGTGGTTCTACTCCAACGTGGGTTCGGACCCGACGCTGGTCGGCGGCCTGCTGAACCGCTTCAGCGAGGGCCAGGTGTCCGACGCCGCCCTGCTCGACGGCGCGCTCACCACCGGCTACCTGCCGACCGTGGACATGACCGACAACCCCTGGGTGCAGGAGTTCCAGCGGATCTGGGACGAGTGCGGTGGCGAGGGTGAGCTCACCAACTACCGCATCTACGGCATGGCGCAGGCCTACACGATGACGCAGGCGCTGCAGGCGGCCGGCCAGAACCCGACCCGCGAGGGCCTGGTCGAGGCGGTCGAGCAGGCCGGCGGTGACTGGGAGGGCCCGGTGTTCGCGCCGTTCCGCTACTCCGAGGACAGCCACATGGGCACCAGCGGCATGACCATCGAGCGCATCGTCGGCAACGGCTCCGAGGAGGTGCAGCCGGTGCGGGTGACCGACATCGGTGACGCGCCGATCGAGGAGTACGACGGCGAGATGGCCACCCCGCCGACGAACGCCATCCCGGACGAAGAGGCCGTGAACTAGGACCTCCTCGCCCCACGGCGGGCCGCCGTCCTCCTCCGGGAGGGCGGCGGCCCGTCCGCGTCCCGGCCCCGCCGCGGAGCCGCGGGCGGCGCCGTCGCCGCCGAGAACACTTCGCACTCGAAGTGTGTGCGCAGTTGATCTCCGGGTACGTCCGCGGCCAGGTGTGCCCGCGGGCGCGCGCACCGACGAGAGCGCAGGAGGACAGCGGCATGGTGGACGGACGGCTACGCGAGGCTCGCACCATCCGGCGGGCGGTGGTCACCGGCGGTGCCGGGTTCCTCGGCTCGCACCTGTGCGAGCACCTCCTGGAGCGCGGGGTGGAGGTCGTCTGCCTGGACAACTTCCTGACCGGCTCCCCGGCGAACGTCGCACACCTGATGGAGCACCCCGGGTTCCGGCTGGTCCGCTGCGACGTCACCGACTACGTGCACGTCCCCGGCCCGGTGGACCTGGTACTGCACTTCGCCTCGCCGGCCAGCCCGATCGACTACCTGAAGATGCCGATCGAGACCCTCAAGGTCGGCAGCCTGGGCACCCTGCACACCCTGGGCCTGGCCCACGACAAGGGCGCCCGCTACGTGCTGGCCTCCACCTCCGAGGTCTACGGCGACCCGCTGCAGCACCCGCAGACCGAGGAGTACTGGGGCAACGTCAACCCGGTCGGCCCCCGCGGGGTCTACGACGAGGCCAAGCGGTTCAGCGAGGCGCTGACCACCGCCTACCGGACGTCGAAGGGCACCGACACCGGCATCGTGCGGATCTTCAACACCTACGGGCCCCGGATGCGCGCCGACGACGGCCGGGCGATCCCCGCCTTCGTCAACCAGGCCCTGGACGGCCGCCCGCTCACCGTGGCCGGCGACGGCTCCCAGACCCGCTCCATCTGCTACGTCGACGACACCGTCGCCGGCATCCTCGCGCTGGCGTTCTCCGAGCACCCGGGCCCGGTGAACATCGGCAACCCCGACGAGCTGTCGATGCTGGCGCTGGCCCGCTGGATCGTGCAGCTCACCGCCTCGGACTCCCCGATCGACCACATCCCCCTGCCCGTCGACGACCCCAAGGTCCGCCGCCCCGACACCAGCCGCGCCGAGCAGCTGCTGGGCTGGCGGCCGCAGGTGACCTCCGAGCAGGGGCTGCGGCGCACCGTCGACTGGTTCGCCGCCCAGCGGAACGCCGTCGCCGCCGAGGCGGTCTGACACACCGTCATCGGACGTGCGACGAGAGTCACCCCAGAGCGACGTGGGACACATCTAATCTGGAGAGGCGAGCTCAGGTGGAGCCGCATCCACCTCGAGTCGACCTCAGAGAGCGAGCATGGGCCGCCACGCAGATCCCGCAGCCACGCGCCGTCCGTTACTTCCCGTCCTCGTCGCCGCCGGCGTCGCACTCGTGCTGGTCGCCGGTGGACTCGTGTGGTGGCTCGTGGGCCGCGGCTGCGACGAGCAGGTGACCGTGGGCGTGACCGTGGCCCCGGAGCTGTCCGAGGTGGCCGGGGACCTGCTCGGCGAGGTGGAGTCCCCCGATGGCTCCCTCTGCATCACCGCCGAGGTGACGGCCCGGGAACCGCTGCAGACCGCCGGTGACCTGAGCGTCCTCGACGAGGAGGCGCTGCCGGAGGTGTGGGTGCCCGATTCGTCGCTGTGGGCGGCGCGGGTCTCCTCCCGCGACCTCGACCCGGCCGGCTCCATGGCGGTCTCCCCGGTCGTCCTGGCCACCAGCGAGGCGGTCGTCGACGAGCTCGGCTGGGCCGACTCGGGCCCGGGCTGGGCCGAGGCCCTGGGCACCGGCCGGCCGCTGGCCGTGCCCGACCTCGCCGCGAGCGCCGAGGGGCTGGCCGCGCTGGCCGCGGTGCGCACCGCCCTGGGCGCGGACGCGGACGCCGACAACGCCGTGGTGCAGGCGGTGCTCGCCTCCGCGCGCAGCACCGCCCTCTCCCCCGCCGAGGCGCTGACCGCCGGGAGCGAGGGCGGCGCCGACGCGCCGCTGGTCCCCGTGAGCGAGCAGGTCGTGTACGCCGACCACCAGGAAGCCGAGGACTCCGCCCTGGCCGCCGTCTACCCCGCCGAGGGCTCGCCGGTCCTCGACTACCCGGTGCTCCGGGTGGGCTCCCCGACGGGGCCCGAGCAGCAGGCCGTCGACGTCGTGGTCGACCGGCTGCTGTCCGAGGACGCGCAGGCCACCGTCCGGGACGCCGGCTTCCGCGGCCCCGAGGGCGCGGCGCCTCCCGGGGCCGGTCCCGACAGCGGCATCGCCGAGGCGAGCCCGCCGGTGCTGCCGCTGGACCCCCAGCAGGTGCAGGCGCTGCTCACCCGGCTGTCCAGCCTCGCGGCCCCGTCGCGGGTGCTGACGGTCTTCGACGTGTCGACGTCGATGCGGGCGCCGGTCGGCGACGGCACCCGCGCGACCCTCGCCCGCGACGCCGCTAAGAGCACGCTCTCCCTGGTGCCCGACGACTACGCCCTCGGGCTGTGGGCCTTCGCCTACGAGATGCAGGGCGACCAGGACTGGACGGAGCTCGTCCCCACCCGCGAGCTGGACGACGTCGTCGACGGCCGGACCCAGCGCGAGGTGCTCGACGAGCAGCTGGACACCATCCCCGAGCGGCTCACGCCGGGCGGGACGGGGCTGTACGACACCACCCTGGCGGCGGTGCGGTCGGCGCGGGAGAACTACGACCCCACCGCGGTGAACAGCGTGCTCATGGTCACCGACGGCACGAACGAGGACGACGCCGAGGGCATCAGCCTGGAGGACCTGCTCAGCACGCTCGAAGCCGAGGCGGATCCGCAGCGGCCGATCAAGGTCATCGGTGTGGCCCTGGGGCCGGACGCCGACCTGAGCTCCCTCGAGCGGATCGCCGAGGCCACGGGGGGCGCGGCGTACTCCGCGGTCGACGAGAACGACCTGCAGACCGTGCTCTTCGACGCCCTCCGCCAGCGCTCGTGACATCGTCGTCCTCCGGACGACACCGCCAACCACGTGCCGTCCCCCGGCACGCTGAGCCGCTGCGTCAGGCCTGCGCGGACCCCTCCGGGGCCCACTCGGCCTGACCGTGCATCAACCGGTCCAGCGCATCGACCACTTCCTCCACGGTGATCGTCGCCAGCGCGGGGTCGAGGTCGGTGCCCCAGGGGTCGCCGGTGCCGTCGCCGTGCCAGAGCACGACGTGCTGCGGCCGCGGCGGCGGTCCCCACAGCGCCGGGGAGACGGGGCCGAAGAGCACCACCGACGGCCGCCGGTAGGCGGTGGCCAGGTGCGCGACGCCGGTGTCGCCGCACACGACCAGGTCGGCCGCCGCCACCACGGCGGCCAGCTCCAGCGACGTGGTCCGGCCGGCCAGCACCGCGGCGTCCGGCAGCCCCGCCGCCGCGGCCACCGACCGGGCGAGCTCGACCTCCGCCGGGCCGCCGGTGATCCGCACGTCGTGGCCGGCGTCGGCGAGGTGGCGGGCGACGGCGGCGAAGCGCTCGGGCGGCCAGCGCCGGCCCGGGAACGCCGCCCCCGGGTGCACGACCGCGGCGCCGCGGACCGGCGGGGGCACGGCGGGCACCGCGATGTCCAGCGCGTCCGGGTCGGCGTCGACGCCCAACCCCTCGGCGACCAGCCGGCACCAGCGCCGGACCTCGTGCTCGTCGGGGTACCAGGTGGGCCCGGGGTAACCGGGGCTGTCGAAGGTGAGCAGTCGCCGGGGCTGCAGGTCGGCGACGACCACGTGCGACGCCGGGCCCTTGCCGTGCAGGTCGACGGCGAGCTCCGGCGGCGGCCCGCTCCAGTCCAGCGGTTCGAGCTCGCGCGCCGGCAGCACCTCGTCGACGGCGTCGATCAGCTCGGCCAGCGGTCGCAGCGCCGACGTCGTCGCGAGCACCAGCCGGTGCCCGGGTACGGCCGCCCGCACCGCCCGGATCGCCGGCACCCCGGTCAGCAGGTCACCGAGCCCCAGCGGCCGCAGGACGACCGCGACCGGCGGCGCGGCGCTCACCAGACCCGGGCATAGGAAGCCATGCCTGCGGAATCGGGGGCGGATCCACAGGTAAAGCTTCCTATGCCTGTCAGCACGGCGGGCCTCACACGCGGGAGCGCTCGACCAGAGCCGTGGTCGAGTGGCCGTCGAGGTAGGGCAGGACGACGGCCTGGCCGCCCCAGGTGCGCAGCACCTCGGCCTCGGGCAGGTCCGCACCGGCGTAGTCGCCGCCCTTGGCCCACACGTCGGGGCGCAACCGGTCGAGCACCTGGGTGGGGGTGTCCTCGTCGAAGACGAGCACCGCGTCGACGAACTCGAGCGCCTCGAGCACGCGGGCGCGGTCGGCGGCGGTGACCAGGGGCCGCGTGGGCCCCTTGAGCCGGCGGACCGAGTCGTCGGAGTTGATGCACACCACCAGGCAGTCGCCCAGCCCGCGGGCGGCGCGCAGCGTGGCGACGTGCCCGGGGTGCAGCAGGTCGAAGCAGCCGCCGGTCGCGACGACGGTGCCGCCGGCCGCCCGCACCCGGGCGATGACGGCCTCGGCGCCGGGCTCGGCGGCCACCTCGGCCTCGACCCGCTCGTCGGCGTCCCAGGCGGTCGCCCCGCCGCGGGCGACGAACGCCGAGGCGAAGGCGACCGCGGCGGCCACGGCCTCGCCGGTGACGGCGCCGTCGGCGAGGGCCAGCGCCGCCGCTGCGGCGAAGGAGTCGCCGGCGCCGCACGGGTCCCCGCCGGTGACCGCGACCGCGGGCACCACCATGGGGGCGCCGGAGCCGTAGGAGAGCAGCGCGCCGCGGGCGCCCAGGGTGACGGCGACCGCGCCGACCCCCCACTGCCGGATGAGCGCCTCGGCCCGGGCCCCCACGGCGGCCAGCCCGGTCCCGGTGGCGGCGTCGGCGGCGACGCGGGCCGCCTCCGCGCCGTTCGGCGTGACCAGCCGGGCGTTGGGCACCGGGTCCGCGCCGCGGGGATGCGGGTCCCAGACCACCGGGCCGCGGGCCTCGGCGAGCGCGGCGCGCACGGCGGGGTCGGCCGTCGTCCCCCGGCCGTAGTCGGCGACGAGGACGGCGGCGGCGTCGCGGATCACCGCGGCGGCCGCGGCCGGCAGCTCGCCGAGCACCGCGACCGGCGCGCCGCTGTCCAGCCGGGCGACGGAGTGGTCACCCACCCGCACCCGCTGCTTGACGGCGGTGCCGCCGGTGGCCGGGATCTCGATCAGGCGCACCCGGCCGGCGAGCAGGGCGCGCAGCCGGTCGGCGTCCTCGTCGGCGTCCATCGGCGCCACGAGCACCACCTCGCGCCCACCCGACGCCGCGGCGATGACCGCCGCCAGCGCGGCGCCACCGGGGCGCTCGTGCCGCTCGATCTCCTCCACCACCGGCACGGGGGCATCGGGGGTCAGCCGCGACGCGGTGCCGACCAGGTCGACGTCGAGCAGCGCGTCCCCGACGACGACCAGCGGCCGGGCGCTCACTTCGCCGCCTCGAACGAGGGCCCGTCGGGAACCCGCGGCGCCTCGGCGAGCACGGCGGCGTCGAAGGCCGCGCAGACCAGGTGCAGGGCGACCAGGTGGCACTCCTGGACGGTGGCGGTCCACGGGGAGTCGATGCAGACCGCCTCGTCGGCGGCCGCGGCCAGCGGGTTGGGCGCCGGGCCGGTGATCGCCAGCGTGGTGATGCCGCACGCGCGGGCCCGGCGTGCGGCGGCCACCGCGTTGGGCGAGCGGCCCGACGTCGACAGCAGGACCAGCACGTCGCCCGCGCGGCCGTGGGCCTCCACCTGGCGGGCGAACAGCTCGTCGGCCGGGTAGTCGTTGGCGATGGCGGTCAGCGACGACGTCTCCGCGGTGAGGCAGATCGCCGAGAACGGCGGGCGGTCGGCGCGGTAGCGGCCCACCAGCTCCGCGGTGAGGTGCTGGGCCTGCGCGGCGCTCCCGCCGTTGCCCGCGGCGAGCAGCCGGCCGCGGGACTCCCCGCACAGCACGTCGGCGAGCAGCCGGCCCCAGCGGTCGAGGACCGGCAGCTGCGCGTCCAGCGAGCGGAGCGCCTCCCGCAGCGAGGCGACGTGGTCGGCGCCGGTGAGGTGGGTGCAGGAGTCCGGCGCCGGGACTTGCGCCGAGTCCTGCGCCAGGACGTTCTCGAGGAACGAGTGCGGGCTGGCGCTCATCGGGCGACCTCCACGGGACGGCGCCGGGCGAGGACCTGGCGGTAGACGGTTTCGGTGTCGGCGACGACGCGGGCCCAGCGGTAGCGGGCGCGGGCCCGCTTCACCCCGGCGGCCCCGTAGGCGGCGCGGCGGTCGTCGTCGGCGAGCAGCGCGGCGAGCACCTCGCCGAGCCGCTCGGGGTCGCGCGGGGGCACGAGGTCGCCGGTGACGCCGTCGGCGACGGTGTCCTGCAGCCCGCCGACGGCGGTGGCGACGACGGGCCGCCCGCAGGCCATGGCCTCCAGCGGGGTGATGCCGAAGGGTTCGTACCAGGGGACGGCGAGCACGACGTCGGCCGAGCGCACCCAGGCGGGGACGTCGGCGCGGGCCACGGATCCGGCGAAGACCAGCCGGTCGGCCACCCCCACCTCGGCGGCGATGCCGCGCAGCCGGCGCACCTCCGGATCGGCGTCGACGGCGTCGGGCGCGGGGCCCCCGACCACGATCAGCTCCGCGTCGGGCACCGCGCGCAGCGCCCGGACGGCGTCGTCCTGGCCCTTGCGCTCGACGAGCCGGCCGAGGACCAGCAGCCGCTTCCGCTCGCCCTTCGGGGCCACCGGGCCGCGGGGGGTGAACACCGAGGTGTCCACCCCGCACGGCACGATCGAGACCCGGTCGCTGGGCAGCCCGAGCCGCCGCAGCTCGAACACCTCGTCGGAGCAGGTGGCCACCACGTGGGCGACGTCGCGACACAGCCCGCGCTCGAGATCGATCCGCTCGGCCGGGGAGGTGTCGGCGTCGCCCTGGTGACGGCGCTTGACCGAGCCGAGCGCGTGGAAGGTCTGCAGCACCGGGACCGGGGCGAGCAGGCTGGCCGACGCCTCGACCGACGCCAGGCCGCTCATCCAGAAGTGCGCGTGCACGACGTCGGGGGCCTGCGCCGCCCAGCCGTGCCGCAGCACCCGGGCGAAGGCCGGCATGTGCGGGAGCAGCTCGTCCTTGGGCAGCGCCTCGGCCGGGCCGGCGGTGACGTGGACGACGTCGTACCCGTCCGCCGTCGTCACCCGCTCGGGCAGGGCCGGGTCGTCGCGGCGGGTGTGCACCGTGACCTCGTGCCCGCGCTGCGCGAGCCCGGCGGCGAGCGCCGCGACGTGCACGTTCTGCCCGCCGGCGTCGACACCGCCGATCGCGGCGAGCGGGCTGGCGTGCTCGCTGACCAGGTCGATCCTCATCGGGTCACCTCCTCCAGGAGCGCGTCCCAGTCACGCAGGAAGCGGTCCAGTCCGTAGCGCTCGAGCGCCGCCGCGCGAGCGGCCTTGCCGGCCAGCCGGGCGGCGTCCTCGTCGTGCAGGAACTCCCGGACGGCGGCCCACAGCCGCTCGGGGCGGGTGGAGATGACCCCGGCCGCGGCGGGCACGGCCTCGACCACCTCGGTGGTGGCCAGCGCGACCACCGGCATGCCCAGGTGCATCGCCTCCAGCAGGGAGAGCCCGAGCGATGTCCAGCGCACCGGGTGCACGTACACCCGGCGGCGGACCAGCTCCGCGTGCATCGCCGCCTGCGGCGGGTCGTCGAACAGCTCCACCCGCTCGGGGGCCAGGCCGTACGTCTCGTGCAGGCCGGCCAGGCCCATGCCGAAGACGTCGACCGGCGCCACCGCGGCGAGGCCGGGGAGCAGGTCGGCGCCGACGGTGCGGCCGCGGCGCACCGGCTCGTTGGTGACGACGGCGGCGCGGGCCAGCTCGCCGGTCCAGCGCTCCCCCGGATCGACGATGCCGTGCTCGATCACCGTCGTCGGCGCCCGGCCGTTGTCGTAGAAGAGCTCGTTGAAGAAGGTGACGTGGGCGATCGGGATGTCGTCCCGGTCGGCCATCGGGTGCCGGGTGTGCGGAACCGGTCCGTCACCGGGCTCCAGCCCGGGCGCGTTGTGCTCGAGGAACACCGCGGGCAGGTCGCGGCCGGGCTCGCGCCCCAGCCACTCGCGCACCAGCTCGAGGTCCCGCCTGCGCTGCAGCACGACGACGTCGGGCTGCTCCTCCCGCAGCTGCGCCGGGGTGACCTCCCGCGCCGCCGCCGGCCAGTCCCACGTGCGGGCGCGGCCCAGGCCGTCGCCGTCGCGGCCCGGGGTCACCGGGATCAGGTACTCGTGCCGGCCCTGGACGAACGCGGTCGTCCACGAGCCGTGCACGTGCCAGACCAGGACCTTCATGCACTCACCAGCTTCTCCACGGCAGCGACCACGTCGGACGCGGTCACGGAGGTCAGACAGGGGTGGCCGGGCACCGGGCACTCCCGGGCCCGGGTGTCGCGGCAGGGCGCCGCCTGGTCGCCCAGCAGCACGCTGGGCACGCCGTAGGGCGCCCAGCGGACGGCGGGCACGACCGGGGCGAACAGCGAGACCACCGGGGTGCCGACGGCGGCAGCGAGGTGCGCCGGCCCGGTGTTGCCGACGACGACCGCCGCGGCGCCGTCGAGCAGCGCCGCCATCTCGGCCAGGGAGGTCTCCCCGCCCAGGTCGACCCCGCGGGTGCCGGCGACGGATGCGGTGAGCCCCCGCTCCCCCGGCCCGCCGGTGACCAGCACCCGGTGGCCGGCGTCGGCGAGCGCCTCGACCGCCTCGGCGCAGCGCGGCGCGGGCCAGGCGCGGGCCGGCACCGAGGCCCCGGGGTGGAGCACGACATAGCCGGGGGCGTGCGCGACCGGGGGCAGGGGCCGGCGCACGGAGAGCCGGCCGTCGTCGCCGGCCGGCAGCTCGAAGCCCGCGGCCTGGGCGAGGGACAGCGCCCGCTCGGGCTCGGGGAGGTCGTCGTCGACCCGGTGGCGGACGTCGAGCAGCGTGCCGGGGTAGTCCACGCTGATCGCCGAGATGCGGGGGACGCCGGCCGCGCGGAGCACCAGCGCCAGCGGCAGCGGCGACTGGTGGAACGACGTGGAGATCACCGCCTCGTCCGGGGCGAGCGCCCGGACGCGGTCGGTGAGCCGGGCGAGGTCGTCGGCGTCGACCGGTGGGGGATCACCGAGGATCCACGGGCAGGCCCAGGTCCACACCTCGTCGACGCCCGGGAGCAGCTCCGCCGCTGCCGCACCGGCCGGGCCGGCGAGGAAGACGACGCGGTCGGCACCGTGCGCGACGGCGCGGACGAGCGGACCCTGCAGGAGCACGTCACCGGCGTTGTCGAGCCGGGCGACCAGGACGGTGCGGGGGGTGCTCACCAGCGCCCGGCCAGGACGTCGTCGACCGCCTCGGGCAGGGTCGCCGCCCGCTGCCGCGCCGCCGCCACCTCCTCGGCGCGGGTGACCGGGGTCGGCACCAGGATGCCGCGGGCGCCCGCCGCGGCCGCCGCCTCGACGTCGGCGCCGATGTCGCCGATGACCACGCACCGGGCCGGCTCCACACCCAGCTCGGCGCAGGCGGCCTGCACCATGCCGGGTGCCGGCTTCCGGCAGCCGCAGCCGTCGTCCGGCCCGTGCGGGCAGACCTGCACCGTCTCGAAGGGGCCGAGCAGCTCGTCGAGCCGCTTCATGCAGGCGTCCACCTGGTCGGGCGTGATCAGCCCGCGGGCCACGCCGGACTGGTTGCTCACGACGCCGACCCGCACGCCGCGGGCGCGCAACCGGTCGAGGGCCTCCGCCGCGCCGTCCACCGGCCGCACCCACTCCGGGTCGCCGTTGTAGGGGAAGTCGTGCACCAGGGTGCCGTCGCGGTCGAAGAGCACCAGGTCGGGCAGCCCGCGCCACGCCGGCACACCCACGTGCTGCACGACGCCGCGCATCCAGTGCCAGGTGGCCAGCGGCGGGATGAGCGCGCTGGTGGCGAGCATGGTGGTGACCTCGGCGCGGTCCCGCGGGCCGGGGGCGATGCGCCGCCAGGCGAACTCGGCGGTGCCCGCCGCCCAGGCGGCGGCCGCGGCGAGGGCGGCCCGGGGCCGGCGGGCGGCGGCCAGGCCGAGCGCGGCCAGCGCCGCCGCGGTGACGGCCGTGTGCTGCGGCCGGCGACCGAGCGCGGCGTCGGCCCGCTCCCGCCAGCCGGGTCCGTGCAGGCGCCGCATGAGGACGTCGTCGGCGTTCCCGGCCTGCACGCGCACGCTGACCCAGCGGTCGGTGGGCCGGACCGGGTGGGTGATCCAGCGCTGCCCGCGGACGAGCCGGGCACCGGTGTCCATGACCCGCAGTGCGAGGTCGGAGTCCTCGCGGAAGGCACGGGGGAAGCGCTCGTCGAAGCCCCCCACCGCGGCCAGGGCGCTGCGGCGGTAGGCGAGGTCGGCGGTGATCCAGCTGGCGGTGGCGAGCCCCGCGGTGCCGCGCTCCCAGTCGGTGGGCCGCCGGTGCTCCGGCAGGGGCACCCGCACCCGGCCCTGGCTGCCCGCGACGTCGGCCGGCAGGTCGGCGAGATCGGCCTCGAGCCGCTGGTACCAGTCGGGGTCGGGCACGACGTCGTCGTCGAGGAAGGCGATCCACTCGGTGCGGGCGGTGCGCCAGCCGAGGTTGCGGGCCCGGGCCGGGCCTCCGCCGCCGGTGCGGACGACCCGGACCGGCGGCAGGCCGGGGCGGTCGGGGTGCAGCGGCTCCCCGGTGGGGCGGTCGTCGACGACGACCAGCTCGGCCGGGCGCGGGCCGGGGGCGGCGGCCAGCGCGTCGAGCAGGACGTCGAGCGAGGGTCGCCCGATCGTCGGCACGACGACGGTGCACTGCGCGAGCATGATCGCGTCCTGCCCGTTCTCGTACGGGCGAAACACTACGGGCTTGAAGTGTTTACCCGCGTCAGCCGATCAGGGGCCGCCCGGGCTCAGGAGACCCGCAGCTCCCCGACCTCGTCGGCGAAGTGCAGCGGGGCGGCGGTGCGCCGCTGCAGCTCCTCGCGGGAGAGCCCGGCGACCATCTCGCGCACCACGAGGCCGGCCGGCCCCACGTCGATGACCGCGAGCTCGGTGTAGATCCGGTGCACGACGCGCGCGGCGGTCAGCGGGTACGTGCACTCCGGCAGTAGCTTGGGCCGGCCGTCGGGCGTGGTGTGCATCATCAGCACGAGCACCCGCTTGGCGCCGACGGCGAGGTCCATGGCCCCGCCGACCGCGGGCGGGAGGTGTGCGTCGTCGGTGGCCCAGTTGGCGAGGTCGCCCTGTGCGGAGACCTGGAAGGCGCCCAGCACGGTGACGTCGATGTGGCCGCCGCGCATCATCATGAACGAGTCGGTGTGGTGGAAGTAGGAGCCGCCGGGGACGAGCGTGACCGGCGCCTTGCCGGCGTTGATCAGCTCCCAGTCCTCCTCGCCGGGCGCCGGCGCGGGGCCCATGCCGAGGATGCCGTTCTCGCTGTGGAAGACGATCTCCTTGCCGGCGGAGACGACGTCGCCGACGAGCGTGGGCATGCCGATCCCCAGGTTCACGTAGGAGCCGTCGGGGATGTCGCGGGCCACCCGGGCGGCCATCTCGGTCTGCGACAGCGGGGAGATGCTCACACCCCCACCTCCACGACCCGGTCGACGAAGATGCCCGGGGTCACGACGGCCTCGGGGTCCAGCTCCCCCAGCTCGACGAACTCCCGCACCTGCACGACGGTGAGCTCGGCCGCGGTGGCCATCGTCGGGCCGAAGTTCCGGGCCGCCTTGTTGTAGACGAGGTTGCCCCAGCGGTCGGCGCGCAGCGCCTTGACCAGCGCGACGTCGCCCCGCAACGGCTCCTCGAAGACCTGCCGCCGTCCGGCGATCATCCGCACCTCCTTGCCGCGGGCCAGCAGCGAGTCCGCGCCGGCGGGGGTGAAGAAGCCGCCCAGCCCCGCGCCCGCCGCGCGCATCCGCTCGCTGAGCGTGCCCTGTGGGACGAGCTCCAGCTCGATGTCGCCGGCCCGGTAGAACTCCTCGAACCAGATCGAGCCGGCCGACCGCGGGTACGAGCAGATGATCTTGTGCACCCGGCGTTCCCGGATGAGCGCGGCGACGTCGGTCTCCCCGCTGCCGGCGTTGTTGGTGACGATGGTCAGGTCACGCGCGCCCTGTTCGAGGAGCGCGTGCACGAGCTCCACCGGCACACCGGCGGCACCGAAGCCGCCGACGAGGACGGTCGCGCCGTCGGCGATGCCCTCGACGGCGGCCGCGAGCGAGCCGACCCTCTTGTCGATCACTGTCCCCCCAGGGGTGGTGCCGGCGCTGGGCGACCGGGTGCTGACGGCGGTACCCGCCGCGATCGGTCAGGAACGATCGGGCCCCGGCCCCCTGCCCTGCGCCGTCGACCCGGTCGAGCCGGTCGCCCCGGTGGAGCCCGCGCCCCCGGCACCGTCCCGCGGCGCCCCCGTCGTGGCGCCCTCGGCGTCGTCGGTGGTCTCCGCGCCCGGGCTGCCCTCGGTCTCGGCGGTGGTCCCGGTCGCCGCGAGGTCCTCCTCCCCCGGCGTGGCCGGGCGGCTGCGCCGACGGCGCCGGATGCCGGCGACGGTGCTGAAGATGATCAGCAGGGCCATCAGGGCGAAGAGGGTGCCCGACATCGGCCGGGTGAAGAAGGTCGACCACTCGCCGCCGGAGAGCAGCATCGACCGGCGGAAGTTCGTCTCGAGGATCGACCCGAGGACGAACGCCAGCACCAGCGGGCCCGGCTCGAACCCGGTCTTCTTCATCAGCCAGCCGATGACGCCGAAGACCAGCACGACCCACATGTCGAAGGGGTCGTTGTTGACCGAGAAGACGCCGGCCATCGTGACCATGAGAGCGAAGGCGGCGAGGATGCCGGCGCGCACCCGCAGCAGCTGCACGAAGAAGCCGACGAGCGGCAGGTTCAGGATCAGCAGCATCAGGTTGCCGATCGCCATCGAGGCGATGACGCCCCAGAAGATGTCGGGGTTGTTCGTGATGAGCTGCGATCCCGGCGTGATGCCCTGAACGAGCAGCGCGCCGAAGATCAGCGCAAGCACCACGTTGGGCGGGATGCCGAGGGTGAGCAGCGGGATGAACGCCGAGGTGGAGGAGGCGTTGTTCGCCGTCTCCGGGCCGGCGACGCCCTCGATGGCGCCCTTGCCGAACCGGGTCGGGTCCTTGGCCCGCCGCTTCTCCATCGCGTAGGAGGCCAGCGAGGAGATGACGCCGCCACCGCCGGGCAGCACGCCGATGAAGAAGCCCAGCACCGAGCCGCGGGCGATCGCGCCGGAGGAGTCGCGGAAGTCCTTGCGGCTGGGCCAGATGTTCTTGACCTTGCCGATGACGGACTGGGCCTTCTCCGTCTTCTCGACGTTGTAGAGGATCTCGCCGACGCCGAAGAGCCCCATCGCGACCGCGACGAAGTCCAGCCCGTCGAAGAGCGAGATCTCGCCGAAGGTGAAGCGGGTGGTCCCGGTGACGAGGTCCTGGCCGATCGTGGCCAGGAGCAGGCCGAGCGCGGCCATGGACAAACTCTTCACCGGGTGTCGCGTGCCCAGGTAGGTGACCAGCAGGATGCCGAGCGCGGTGAGCGCCACATACTCCTGCGAGCCGAAGGAGACGGCGAGCTGGGCCAGCGGCGGCGCGAGCAGGACCAGCCCGATGACGGAGACGGTGCCACCGATCCACGAGCCGATCGCGGCGATGCCCAGGGCCGGCCCGGCCCTGCCCTGCTTCGCCATCTGGTAGCCGTCGAAGGTCGTGACGACCGAGGCGGCCTCACCGGGCAGCTGCAGGAGCACCGAGGTGATCGTGCCGCCGTACATCGACCCGTAGTAGATGCCCGCCAGCAGGATGACCGCGGTGACCGGCTCGATCTCGTAGGTGATCGGCAGCAGCAGCGCGATCGTCGCCGTCGGGCCGAGGCCCGGCAGCACGCCGATGACCGTGCCGATCAGCACGCCGAGAAAGACGTAGAGCAGGTTCACCGGGTCCAGGGCGACGGAGAAGCCCTGGCCGATGCCGTCGAGGACGTCCATCGCTCAGCTCCCGACCGGTGCGAAGACGATGCCGTCGGGGAACGGCACGGCGAGCGCCTCGACGAACAGCAGGTGGAACACCAGCGCTCCGATCACCGCGAGGGGGACGGCCCAGCGCCACGGCTCCCGGGCGAACACCCGCAGCCAGAAGAGCAGCATGAGCACGGCCGAGACGAAGAACCCGATGGTCTGGAACAGCACGACGAACACAGCGAGGCCGGCCAGCCCGAGGACGATCTTGAGCGTGCCCCCGGTCCACGGCTCGTAGTCCTCGGGGTCGTCGATGAAGAGCAGCACCACGCCGGTGAGGGTGAGCAGGAGCGCGACGATGAACGGCCAGAGGCCGGGGCCGGGCGCACTCATCTCGCCGAGCCCCAGGTTGCGGGCGCCCAGCATCGCGGCCACACCGAGGAGCACCAGGATCAAGGGGGCGATCCGGTGCAACTGCTTGGACATCCAGGTCTCCGGGGAAGGCACGGGCGGGGCCGGGGCGTGCGTCGCGGGGGCCGGTGCGGCACCGGCCCCCGCGA